>JAYTMW010000662.1:0-7525 GCA_043728105.1 Saprospiraceae bacterium
ATATTCATGGTGGCAATAATGATGATTTGCGTCCACGCATTTAAGCGAGGAAAAATGTTACTCACTATCCAAATGGCCATTATAATTTCCGAAAAACCGATGGCTTTTGTCAAGATTGGCGCATAAGTTTCACCCAATATGCGAGCCACAATTTGCTGATGCCGAGGCACTAAATTGAGTACCTTGCAAAACAGCCCGTTGGCGAGCCAAACGAAGGCGAAGAAATAGGTGAGTATTTTAGAAAACGTCTTGATTGTAGCTGATTTTGAACGGGTTATGTATCTTTATTTTCTTAAATTTAACGATATTTTAGTGGTTTTGTTTTGGAAGAGGCCCCTCAGTATTTTTGAGAAAAAAAGGCGTTTTTACAAAGTAACACGATTTAACACTTATATTTGTTGTCAAAAATAGATTTTTATGTTGAAAATACCTTACGGCAAAAGTGATTTTAGAACCATGATAGATGAAGGGTACTTCTATCAAGACCGAACACCGTATATTCAAACACTTGAAAATTGGGATACCACTTATTTATTGTATCTCCGCCCACGCCGTTTTGGTAAAAGTCTTTTGATTTCGACGCTTCAATATTATTACGGAAAGCAATTCCAAAAAGACTTTGATAGACTTTTTGGTAAAACGTTTATTGGCAAAAATCCGACTCATTTGGCTAATAAATATATGATTCTACGATTTGATTTTAGTGGCATCAATACGTCTTCCGAAGAAGGTGTTTTTAATGGTTTTTTGAGTAATGTTTTGAAGGGAATGGGTAGCTTTATGAATACGTATGAAAATTATTTTTCTATTGAGCAACGAAAAGAGATTTTAAGCCAGAAAGAGCCACAAGAAGCCATCAAAATGCTTTTTTATTATGTCAATAGTCATTCTACGGATACCAAAATTTATATTTTAATTGATGAATATGACCATTTTGCGAATGAATTAATTTCTTTTAATTTTGATTATTTTATCAATATCGTTACCAAAAACGGCTATGTTAGGAAGTTTTATGAGTCAATAAAAATAGCAACTGGACAAGGACTTGTCGAGCGTATTTTAATGACTGGCGTTTCGCCCATTACGGTTGATAGTTTAACAAGTGGTTTTAATATTGCTAAAAACATCAGTTTATCGCCTACTTTTCATCAAATGGTCGGGTTTGATGAAAAAGAAGTTGAAGGTATTTTGGCGGGAATAGAGATGCCGAGTGACGATATTCCGTCCACGCTAACGGATATGCGGTTGTGGTATAATGGTTATTTATTTAGCCCTAATTTGGAAAAACGGCTTTATAACCCCAATATGGTTTTATATTTTGCGGGAGAATATAAAGAACTGAAAAGTTATCCCCGCACCATGCTTGACCCAAATATCGCTTCGGATTACGGTAAAATTCAAAAACTTTTCAATATTCAAGGCAAATCCGACCAATATTTGGATGTTTTAAGAGATTTATTAGAAACGGGAGAAGTAACGGCTATTTTGACTGATCAATACAGTTTTGAACGAGGTTTTACGCAGGACGACCTCGTAAGCCTTTTGTTTTACATGGGTTTTTTGACCATTAAGAGACAGCATTTGAATCGCTACACGTTTGTTTTTCCGAATTATGTGATTAAAAAACTGTATGCCGATTATTTTTTAAACTCTATTTTAGAAAGAGCCAAAATACCGATTGATAATCGACCCGTCAATAATGCGATTGAAGAAATGGCAGATAGGGGCAATCCTACGGCATTTTTTGAACAAGTTAAACTCGTTATTAAGTATTTTTCAACCCGTGATACCGCCCATTTTAACGAAAATACATTGAAAGCGATTATCATCAGTCTGTTGCACCAACAAGGCTTTTACTACATCCATTCTGAATATGAAACAGATTGGACTTACATGGATATTTTTTTAGAAGCCATAAAAGGGCAAAAACCCCAATTTGAGGTGACAATGGAGTTGAAATATGTGCCAAAAGCGGGCAAAAAAGCCATTGATACGATTTTTGAATCGGCTTCAACGCAACTTCAAGGCTATTTGAATACGCCTAAATTTAACGCTCGAACCAATATTAAATCTTATGTGGTCGTGGTGGCGGGTGATAAATTGATGTGGAGAGAGTTGGTGGCAGTGTCGTGATGTGAAAGTGGCCCCCTCAGTATTTTTAATCAAATTCTCATTTATTCAACCTTTTTACCGCATTATTCGCCGACCTTACCTTAAATGAATCAAAGCAATTTTGTTTTAAAACACTAAGGACTTACACCTCGGTTATACTCAAAAAAAGGTAAATTAACATAAAAGTGGCCACTTTTCTAAGTTAATACGCCAAAATAAGTATTTCTTACATCTCTATTTTTATGTTTAAATTTAAAAATAGGAAAGTATGAATGTTAAGATAATGACAATTGTAGTAGCTCTTTTAATCTCAATAAATCTGTTTAGCCAAGAAACAACATTGATTGAAAATAAATTTTATGATTCAAAACAAATACAAGAGCGGTATTCTGTTTTGAAATCGAATAAACAAATTAAGCACGGCGAATATGTTGATTATTTTAAAATGACTCCCGACCAAGCCCGTGATTTCAAGAATGGTATTTATAAATTAGAGCAATTTATCAGAACAAAAGGGGCATATAAAAATGGTAAAAAAGACGGCGAATGGATGGAATATGATAGACCATTTACTTTAAAAACAAAAGGCAAATATACAGAGGATAAGAAAGTAGGCGTATGGGCAACGATAAAAGAAAATGGTCAAATTATTGAGAATTATGACCACGATTTAAAGAAAATGTTACCTCCGATTATTTCTGTAAGTATTGGTTATCCACCTCGTGCAAGAGAAATGGGCATACAAGGCGGTACGGTTGGTTATTCATACAAAATAAATAAAGATTGTAGCGTTTCTATTAAAATAACCAAAAGTTTAAATGAGGAATTTGATAATTATGTCATTGCCGTTTTGAAACGAAAGAGTGAATTAGAAATGCGATACAGTTTGAGTTGTGATGAAAAGGAATTGAGTAAAGATATTGTGTTTAGACTTGATTAGGTTGTATTCGTAGGAAGATTCCTTTATTCTTCCTACGATTTATAGATACCCCCTCAGTATTTTTGCATAAAATAGTTTCAATAAGCCAAAGCACGAAGCAATACTTCTTTCTTATTCTCCTAAAAAAAATATCCAAAATTTATCTGGTGAGGGCAGGGGCAAACACTGAAACCATTAATGGAATTTGTTTTTTGGAAATTCTATTTAAAACAATTACTTTTGTATATGTTTTTAATTCACGTAAAATATTTAAAGAAATGAAGTGGTTGATAAAATTATGTTGCTTCACTTTTTGGGTTAATCCTCTATTCGCACAAACCAATAAAGTTGTTATTAATTCTGTTGACCAAAGAGAATATGAATCAAACGACACTTCCTGTTTTGTTATGTTATTAGGTGCAAATAGTCCTTTTTTAACGGGTTCAATTGGCAATAAACTGGAAGGGAATTTTGGTTTTCAAGCTGGATTCCAATTTTTTCATAATAAAAGATTGTTTCAATTGGGTATTCAGGCCTATCCTAAGTTAAAATTTAAAGAACCTTCTGTTATGGCAATAAATAAAGACTCGTCAGAAACACTGGCTGGTCTCCAATTGATTTATGGTCATCGCATAGCTGACTATCGTTACTTGAAAATTTACGCAATGGGTGGACTTGAATTATTTAGTTATGGTGGGAAAGAAAAAGCGCAAAAGCCCCCAACTACGGGTATTACTTTTACGCAAAATGACACTTCTTTTGATGGTTCTTACACGGTTACACCATGTTTCGGTTTTATGTTTGATTTTAGAAGCTACTACAAAAATAAAGCATCTCTGAAAAAAAGTGATTGGCACAATCGCCACTACCAACTTCAATTAAACGCTCGCCCAATTTGGCTGATTGATAGAGGTACTGGTTTTATTTTTAATGTTGGCTTTTCAACGAATTTGTTCTAATCTGTAATTTACGAACCGGATACATTCGATGTATCCGATTCATAGCTACCTCCTTAGTTTTTTTTAAAATGAAGTATAGAATTAAACCTTTTTTTCAATTTGATAAGCCAAAATAAGAATTTATTATCAAACTTTTCATTAAAATCTATCGCCCACCAGGCGCACAATGCGCCCTCAAATATTGCGTAAACAAGCTATGCAAATGCGCCGTCGTCCCTTCGCCTTCATTGATGGTATGTGTGCGATTAGGATAAGGCATCACTTGAAACTGTTTATTATGCTTTATCAATTCATTTATCAGCATTTCGGCATTTTGATAATGCACATTATCATCGCCTGTGCCATGTATGTATAGGAGGTTGCCACGCAAATTTTTAGCGTGTGTCAAAGGCGAACCATCTACAAAATCTTGTTTATTCTCCTGCGGAATACCCATGTAGCGTTCTTGATAAATGTTGTCATACGTCAATTGATTGGCTACGGCAGCAATGGCAATTCCTGTTTTGTATATTTCTGGATATTGAAAAAGAAGGTTCAAAGTAGCCGTGCCACCACCACTCCAACCCCAAACTGCCACTCGACTGGTATCCACAAAAGACCATTTCATCACCTCCTTTGCACCCATAGCATGATCACGGATATTCACATTACCGATTTTGCGATAGATCGCTTTGCGCCACGCTTTACCTTTGGGTACAGGCGTACCACGTCCATCAATCGAGACGTATATATAGCCATCATTTGCCAAATCACCATTATACATCTGTTCACTTCCTGCATTATAATTGTCTTTCACTGTTGCCCCTGCGGGTTCAGAATAAACATAAAATAGGATAGGGTACTTTTTGGTACTGTCAAAATTGGTCGGTTTTACCCACCAACCGTCCATTGTAACGCCATCAACCGTAGTGACTTGAAAAAATTGGGCTGGATTGTTCTTCAACTTAGTCGTTTTAAGTCGTGTGGCAATGCTTCCCCCCTCAGTCAAAGGCTTATTTTCGGGCAATGAAATCCATTCAGTCACACGGGGCGTTTCTCGATTGTTAAAACTATGGGTCGCAAATCGTGCGGTGGACGACATAACGTAAGCATGTGTACCTTTCTGATTCGGGTCGCTAACCAATTCGGGCTGCGAGGACGAGCCATCTAATTTGACACGATAGAGATACCGTTGGGTGGCATTATTAGGTGAAGCGTAGAAATAGGTTAAATTATTGGCTTCATCAATACCCGCCATATCAATTGCGTCATAATTGCCCTTGGTCAAAAGTGTTTCTTTACCCTTGCGGTCAATACGGTAAATGTGTTGCCAACCATCTTTTTCACTTTGCCATAAAAAAGAATTTTTATCCGTAAGCCATTGCCAACCTGAAACATCGAAAGATGGCCCAACAATATCGGGAATATCTATCCACACATTGTCTTTTTCTTCCCAAATAGACCTTGTTGCTCCCGTTTTGGTGTTAGAAAGTAGGATTTTAGCGTGGGTTTGCTTGCGGTTGAGTTGCACCATTATCAATTCTTCGGCGTTGGCAGCCCAATCCATGCGGGGGATATAATTTTGGGCAGGGTCGCCTTCTACTTTCATCCAAGTGGTTTTGCCATTTTTGACATCCACCACACCCACACGGCAAGGGGACGGTGCTTCGCCCACTTTCGGATACTCAACGGGAATGATGGTGGGGTATATCGCATCCGTTGTGTTGACCATATAAAAGTCCTTGATTTGGTTTGCGTCAATTTGCCAATACGCTATATTTTTGCTATCGGGGCTCCAACGAAAACCATCACGGCAATTAAATTCTTCTTCATAAACCCAATCAAATGTGCCATTTATGAGCTTTTTCGTGCCATTTGTAGAGGTTAATGCTTTATTTTTGCCTGTTGTTAAATCTTCGACATAAATATTGCGCTCACTTACATAAGCCGCCATTTTGCCATCGGGTGAGATTTTGGCGAACATCAAAGTAGCAACTGGAAGACTTTTCCCAATTTGGGTAAGTGTTTTTTTAGAAAAATCATAGACCCAATAATCGCCACGTGTTTCGTAACGCCACACACGTTGGGTATTTGTAAAAATCAAGAGTTTCGTTTCATCGTCTGAAAAAGTGAATGCTTTGATTTTTAACGGTTCGGTTTTACCCGCAGGTGTTAATTGCGAGGTGGTCAAAATATCTGTTTTGATATTTTGTGGCAATTGATTTTTAATCAACGCTCCTTTATCCATTTGATATAGTGCCGTGCCGTCTTTTGACCAATTTTGTTGCGCTTTTCCGCTTGTGATTGCGATTAGAAGGCATACTGTTACTGTGTATATTTTGTGTAGAAACATGGTGTTCGTTTTTTTAGTTTTTTATAAAATAGATAGAAATAAGTAACGAGTAAAGAATAGTAACATGGTAATTTTTTTTTGAAACACATAGGAACATAGGACACATAGTTTTTAGAAAAAATATTTATAACTCGTTGAAAATCAAACAATTACAGATTGAATTATGTGTCCTATGTGCCTATGTGTTTAAAAAAACTTTAAATAGACTATGTTGTTTTTTACTCGTTACTAACGATTTTTGTTAACCCCTCAGTATTTTCACAATTCCCCCTTCTTCAAAGCCTCCACCGCCCGATTCGCCGCCCGAGCCGTCAAAGCCATAAAAGTCAACGATGGATTTTGATTGCCCACCGAAGTCATACAAGCACCGTCCGTCACGAATACATTCTTACAGGCGTGAAGTTGATTCCATTCGTTGAGCATCGAAGTTTTGGGGTCACGACCCATGCGGCAGCCGCCCATTTCGTGAATATCAAGCCCCGGATTTTGTTTGCTATCGAACATATTGATGTCTTTACCACCCGCTTTTTGGAGCATTTCAGCCGCTTGCTCTTGAAAGTCGAGCATCATTTTTTGGTCGTTATCATCGTAACCGACCGAAGTTATCAATTGCGGAATACCCCAAGCATCTTTTTTATCAAGGCTCAAACGCACGTGATTATCGTGTTTTGGTATCGTTTCGCCTTGCATTTGGATATAAACGTGCCAATCGCCTGGCTCTGAAAGTTGCTCTTTTAAAGGTGCGCCGAAACTTTCGCCACCTCGACTCCAACCACCACGGGCGGCGGAAAATGCCACCATGTAACCCCTTTGAAAATCGGTTTCTTGTTTGAAAACATTTCTGAACGAAGGCATAAACGCCGCCGTTGGTCGTCTGCCATAATAATAAGAGTCGTTAAAACCTTCAAAATTGGCTGTACCTTGACCTCGATATTGATGAAAAGCAATGTAGCGACCCAACACATCATGGTCGTTTCCGATGCCGTTTGGAAACCGTTTTGATTTTGAATTGAGCAAAATCAAATTGGTATTCAAGCAAGCGGCGTTTACAAAAATGATTTTTGCGTAATATTCCGAACTCACCTTCGTATGCGCATCTATGACCCGCACACCTATCGCTTTACCCTTTTTTTCGTCATAAATGATGGATTCTACTACGGAATCGGTCTTAATTGTCAATTTTTTCGTCCGAGCCGCCCACGG
>JAYTMW010000663.1:0-5421 GCA_043728105.1 Saprospiraceae bacterium
AACACGTATTATATGTGATGTTTTTGAAAAGAAGATAGATGTGGGTCGGGGTAATTTGTTACCCCCCGATTGAAATCAGGGGTTTCAAGATGATAGATGTTTTAATCGCACAGGTCGGATAAATCCGAAGCTACATCAAATCCCGTGGGTCAGTAACAACACCCGTTACCGCAGCCGCAGCCGCCACCAACGGACTTGCCAACAACGTACGTGCGCCCGGCCCTTGACGACCTTCAAAATTCCGATTCGATGTACTCACCGCATATTTTCCCGCAGGTACTTTGTCATCGTTCATCGCCAGACACGCCGAACAACCCGGTTGACGCAGTTCAAAACCCGCTTCGTTCAATATATCCAAAATACCTTCTTCTTTGATTTGCGACTCAACAATATGCGAACCTGGCACCAACCAAGCCGTCACATTATCCGCCTTTTTACGACCTTTAACGATGCTGGCAAACGCCCTAAAATCTTCAATCCGTCCGTTGGTGCAACTGCCCAAAAAGACATAATCAATTTTTTTGCCTTGCATCACGTCTTTTTCGTGGAAACCCATGTAGCCCAACGCCTTGTCGTAAGTGGATTTGCCGCCTTCCATTTCCGCCGCCGTCGGAATGGATTGCGTGACACCCAAGCCCATGCCGGGGTTCGTGCCGTAGGTAATCATCGGCTCAATATCTTTGGCATCATAGACCAATTCTTTGTCGAAAATTGCGCCGTCATCGGTTTTGAGGGTGCGCCAATATTTGACTAAATTATCCCATTTTTCGCCTTTTGGAGTCATTTCACGTCCTTTTAGGTACGAAAAAGTGGTTTCGTCGGGGGCAATCATGCCGCCTCTTGCACCCATTTCGATACTCATATTACAGACCGTCATGCGTCCTTCCATGCTCATATTGCGGAACACTTCGCCCGCATATTCGACGAAATAACCCGTTGCACCACTCGCTGAAATTTGCGAAATAATGTACAACGCCACGTCTTTTGGCAAAACCGCTTTGCCCAAATGACCATTCACCGTAATCCGCATTTTTTTCGCTTTTGGCTGCATGATACATTGAGAACTCAACACCATTTCCACTTCCGACGTACCAATTCCGAAGGCAATAGCCCCAAAAGCCCCGTGCGTGGACGTATGTGAGTCGCCGCACACGATGGTCATGCCCGGGAGCGTGATACCATTTTCAGGACCCACGACATGGACGATACCATTTTTGGCGTGACCCAAACCCCAATGCGAGATATTGTATTTATTGGAATTGCGTTCCAAAGCCGCCAATTGATTGGCAGAAAGTTTGTCTTCGACGGGTTTATCTTGATTGATAGTGGGCGTGTTGTGATCCGCCGTGGCGAAAGTCCGAGCGTTATACATCACGTTCAAACCCCTTGTTTCCATGCTCAAAAATGCCACGGGACTCGTCACCTCATGGATGAAATGACGGTCAATAAAAAATACATCGGGTCCGTCTTCAATATGACGCACCACGTGGGCATCCCAAACTTTGTCGAATAATGTGCTTTTACTCATGTTTCTATTTATTTCTTTTAAAGAATATTTGCTGATGCAAATTTGAGTAAAAAAATGAACTTTTGACGCTTTGCTACGATTTTTGCAATAATAAATTTGAGGTTGAATTACTATGTCCAAAGTGTGTTTTTAGAGTGTTTTCTTTTTTCTCAAAAATACTGAGGGGGTAGTGTAGATTGGATTTTATTATTAAATTTCTTTTATCAGAATCAATACAATTCAAATAAAGTCGTTTAGAATTGATAATTTTAAAACTAAAAAATGAAACGTAACACTTTAATTTCAATACTATTTTATTTGACGCTTAATATTGGATTCAGTCAAAACGATTTAGATGGATTTCCTGATTTCACTAAACCGTCTAATTTGGATTCTGTTAAAAGAATTAATGCTTTGTGTTATGGTGAATTAGAAAATTTTCGAATCAGAAAAATTCTTGATTCAGCGACTTTATATTTGTGTAATAATGACACTTCAAAAGCCTTAGAAATTCTTACACGGTTTGTTGAAGATTATAAAAACACAGGTATGGATAAATTGGTAAATGTTAGAATTGGTCAACTGTATTTTGATAAAAGAAATATTTTTTTAGCTCAAAAAAAATATAAAGAAGTGATGGAAAGCGAGGAGTTAAGTTTTCCTCATTTGGTCTCGTATAGGAGAGATTTTGAACCAAAAAAATGTGAAGAAATCGTATCATTTTCTGATTACAAAATAATCAAATATTTAGCTTGTTTGAGTGCATTTAAATCCGCTATGTTTGAAAAGGACTATTTTAAGGCTTATCAAATGCTTGTTTTGGTTGAATCTACACATTTCCCACAAAAAATTGAATGTGGTAATGCTTATCAAGATTATAAACATAAAATGAATACTTGTTTTATCGAGTATTACGTGCAAGTTGAGGATTATAAAAACGCTTTATCAAGAGCAAAAGAGAATCTCGAATTTGGTTTTGGTTGGAAAAAGGACGAAGACATTGTTGAGTCTATTAAAGGTATGATGAAAAAAAAGCGTAGATAACTCTTTTCTTAATTACCCAAAAACAAAAACACGCTCCGTAGAGACACAATGCTTCCGTCTAAACGAAGCCAAGCAAAAGCACTAAATTTCTGTCAATATTTATAGGAAATCAATTAGAATGGGCTATTTAAAAGGGTTTTTCAGAAATAAATAAACTTTATTACTTATTATTCCACCAATCAAAATTGACGGTTAAAGTAAGACGGTGGGTGGCGATATTATCAATACGTTTTTCAGAAATTGAGAAATTATAGCCGTAGAATATGTCAACAAAGCCTAAAAGTGACAAGCCGATTTCAGGCGTAAACTTAATGTCATGATATGTGAAATTGGTATAGTCAATAATATTCAACCTTGCACCAAATAAACTGAAATCATATTCAAAACCAATCTTTGGCGCAATCATAAATTTAGAAGGCGTGAAATTAAATTCAGTTCCCAATTTAGCTCCCACTAAACCAATCTGATCGCATGAACCTATCATCGTTTTTCCATAAATAATCCCCACTTCCCCCCAAAGCTGTTTTTGGGTGGATATTCCCGTTGAAAAAATAAAATGATTAGCATCTGGATCATAGTCAGATGCGGAATCTGATTGTGCCAAAATAGTTGAAGCTAAGCAAAGTAGAATTGCAAGTAGTTTAAGTTTCATGAGATTATGATTTTTAAGTAAAATTAAAGATGCAAATTAATTGTTCTAAAATTAAAATGCAAATTTTTAGTCAAAATACTGAGGGGGTCAACTTACCTTTGATTTTATCATAAAAAAGTAAAATCACACACCGAAAAATGATTTTCAACCCACACATAGAAACCATGCCCCTCCAAAAGCTAAGGGCATTACAGAATAAAAGACTGCGGCTACAAGTGGCAAAAGTGTATGAAAAAGTACCTTTTTACCGCCAACAATTTGATGCCATTGACTTGAAACCGTCGCATATACGAGGCGTGCAAGATTTGCATAAAATGCCGTTTACCCATAAAAATGATTTGCGGGACAATTACCCTTTTGGTCTCTTTGCGATACCTCAAACAGACGTTGTACGGGTGCACGCTTCGAGTGGCACAACGGGCAAACCGACGGTAGTAGGGTATAGCCAACAAGACATTGGCATTTTTTCGGAAGTGGTGGCTCGCTCATTGGCGGCGGCTGGTGGTAAGCGAGGGATGGTGCTACAAAATGCTTACGGATATGGTTTGTTTACAGGTGGTTTGGGGCTACATTATGGTGCAGAAAAATTGGGTATGACCGTCATTCCCATTTCAGGCGGCTTGACGGATAGACAACTTTTGATTATGGAAGATTTAAAATCGGAAATGATTTGTTGCACGCCTTCGTATGCCCAAACGCTCGCCGAAGAACTCACCAAACGCAATATTTCAAAGGATAGATTGCACCTCAAATACGCCGTCTTGGGTGCAGAACCGTGGACGGAAACCATGCGCACGTGTGTGGAAACAGGTTTGGGTGTTTCAGCGACCAATATTTATGGTTTGAGTGAGATTATTGGGCCCGGTGTGTCGCAAGAAGATGTGGACGAAAAAGGCACGGGCAGCTATATTTGGGAAGATCATTTTTATCCAGAAATCGTGGATAAAGACACAGGCGAACCAGTCCCCGAAGGCACTTTCGGCGTTTTGGTTTTCACCACTTTAACCAAACAAGCCATGCCCCTTTTACGCTATTGGACAAACGATATTACAAACATTTATTACGACAAATCTGCCAAACGAACCCACATAAAAATGGGCGCAATCAGAGGGCGTTCCGATGATATGCTCATCATCAGAGGCGTTAATTTATTTCACACGCAAATTGAAGACATTATAAAAAATATAACTGCATTAAGTGCTAATTATCAATTGATTGTGACGAGAGAAGGTGCAATGGACGAAGTGAAAGTAAAAGTAGAATTAGTTCCAAATTTATCTGATTTTTCCACTGAAAAACGCCATGAAATTAAAGGGTTTTTTAGTAAAAAAATAAAAGATACTATCGGCATTTCTATGCAAGTTGAGATTGTTGAAATGGGTGAAATACCAAGGAGTGAAGGTGGTAAATTGTCTCGGATTGTTGATTTGAGAAAGCATTTATAGGAAGCGTTGTAGAAATTTCTGCGTCACACCCAACCTTTTTAAACGCTTCAAATGTCTTTATAAAAAACAACTTTTTATCAATCATTTATAAAAGTTTACAATGCAAAATAAAAGAAAAATAGTATGGGTTTTATCCTGTGCAATACTCCTAAATGTTGCCTTAAAAGCGCAATCAATAACAAAAGATTCTTTGGTAAAATCCTTTAAGATTACGATTCCTTACCAATGGACATCCGTTTTTTCGTTGGGTTTTAAGTTGAATTACAACAAGGCTTTTCAAAATAATTTTGCTTTAAATAACTTTAGTGCTGCCCCAGTATTTGAATGGCAGTTTTTAAGACATTTATCAATCGGAATTGAACCAACTTATGTACAAAGCGTATCGAAAGATATAGATCATTGTCCTTCATATATTTGTGAGCCTATCCTTGTAAACCCGCTAACACCATATATAAAAAATGAAGATAAAGTAAATATTAACTATTTTTCGCTTCCTATATTGTTAAAATTTCGTTTCCCAATTTTGAAAAATAGACTCTCCATTACATCAGAAATTGGGTGGAGTAAATCTTGGCTGTTATCTTTTAAACATAATTCTTCTTTTGATTCTCAATTTCTTGATATGCAGGGAGATAATAAATTAAATACATTTGATAATGGTTTAAATTTAGGCTCAGGAATTAGTATTCCTTTAAAGAAAGGGTTTTTTGATATTAATATGCGTTATTATTTCGGTAAAGAAAATGTGATAGAAGCATTTGAATCTAAAAATC
>JAYTMW010000664.1:0-5580 GCA_043728105.1 Saprospiraceae bacterium
GACATGATACGTGCCCATGCCTCCCGGCGAGGGAATGACGATGCCAAAAGTGCCGAAAACGAAAACCGTCAATGCAGCTATCGGTGCGAGGTGAGCCGTAGGTGCGAAAGCAAAAAAACAGAGGTAGGTCATCATGTAATACATGACCCAAATATTGAGGGAATGAAATATGAAGACTGGTAGGTTTTCAATTTTTTTGATGGTTTTTAACCCCTCAGTAAATTTCTCTACAATGTGCCAAACCTTCTGGAACAAGGGTAATTGTTGTATTTTTTGTCTAAAAACAACCAACAAGCCTAAGGAAATGACCCCAAAAGCGACCAATCCTAAGAAAAGCGGACTTTTCAACAAACGAAACGAACCATCGCCTTGGCCCAAACTTTTATCCAAATAGTTCCACAAAGTTTCGTATTCGACCAAAAAACCAAAGCCGACAATCAGTATCAAACTCGCCATATCCAAGAGCCTATCCACCACAACCGTTCCCATTACTTTACTCACCGACATGCCCTCCACCTTCGCCAAAGAGCTTGCCCGCACTACCTCGCCCGCCCGTGAGAGAAAGAGATTGGTGAAGTAACTAATGTTGACCGCAAAGAAAGAATTGAGGTCGCTGGGACGATAGCCCAACGGACGCATCAACATATTCCACCGCACCGCACGGCTATAATTGCTGAAAGAAAAAGCCAACAATGTCATCACTAACCAGAATAGTTTGACCGACAAAAAGTCGTTAAAGAGCTTGGTACTGAGGGGGTAAGGTGTTTGCCCTTTCAATCGCAAACCTTCTTGAAAAGCGGCATTTTGACTGTTGTAAAGCCACGCCATGATGCCAAGACCGATGCTAAGGAAAAGGAGAAATTTTAGAGTATTTATGAGTATTTTTTTCACAATTATCGCTTTCAGTTTTTTATAATTTTCATTCAAAGAGGCTTAAAATTTGAGCCAATCCCATAATTAACCGCCAATTTAAAGCCACTTTTCGAGTTTTTACCATAAACGCCAATGCTTTTGTGATTTCACTTTGAAAAAACTATCATAAAGTAAGCCTTTTGCGTATTGTATTGTAAATATGATAACTTTTGATTATAATTCTTGAAAATGGACATGACTCTTGTGGGCTCATTTAAAATATAAATCCCTTTTTTAGTTGAAAATACTGAGGGGTCTTTTACTTTTGTAAAATATAGTTTAGATTCACGAAAAAATAGATAAAATGAAACTTATTGCTCTTGAAAAAGTGATACACTCAATCCAAGAAAATGATTGGATATTAAATAATATATCCTTTAACGATAAAATTAATTTTATTGTAGGTAAAAATTCAACTGGCAAAAGTAGAATAATAAATCAGTTATATTTTTTACACAATATGTTGAACTCATCAACTATAATGGGATATGCAAACAGAACAATAGAGCATTGGAAATTGGAGTTTTCAGACAAAGGAGATATATATAAATATGAATTTTATATTGATAAAGAAGGAGAAATCCAAAAAGAAGAATTAAAGGTCAATAATAAGGAAGTGTTGTTTAGATTTAAAGAAGAAGCGAGGTTATATTCTTCAATTAAAAAAGAATTCATTGAAGTTGAAGGTGACTATACTTTGATTGCACAAATTAGACGCGATAGTAAAGAATTTCCTTATATTTATAAACTTCAGAAATGGGCGAGAGGATTTGTAGTTTTTAAATTTGTAGAATTAAAAGCTACAAATAAAAATCAAGATACATTATCTCGGAACTGGCTACATAATTTTAATTATGATATTGTTGAAATCTTAAAAAAAAGAGGGGATACATCTTTTAAAGATGGTATTATAGAGGATTTGAATATATTAGGCTTTGAGGTTTCAAACCTTTTTTTAGAGAAAAGAGGAGACTTCGACTTCATTTATATTGAAGAAAAAGGCTTAGCAAAGCCTATTTCCATTTTTCAAATTTCAGAAGGTTTATATCGCTCTCTTGCTCTATTAATATTAGTAAATGCACTACTTAGTAACCCAGAAGTAACAACTATTGCAATTGACGACCTCGGAGAAGGGCTTGATTACGATAGAGCTACAAAACTTGGAAAATTATTAGTTGAAAAAATAGAAAACTCAAATATTCAACTCATTGCCACTTCAAACGACAGTTTTTTAATGGACGTAGTACCCATAAAATATTGGAATATCTTACAACGTGAAGGCAATACAGTCCGCTCACTAAATTATCAAAACTCAAAAGAGTTGTTCGATAAATTCAAACTTACGGGTTTAAGCAACTTCGATTTATTTTCATCAGATTATCTACTTCAAAAGCAATGAGAAAGATTGCCATTTTTGTTGAAGGACAAACGGAGTTGATAGTCGTGCGTGAGTACCTACTGCGTTGGTTCAATTATTCAGATATAGAAATTGAGTGTCGCACACTTTTCATAGAAGGTAAATTTCACTCTGCGGAGTACGACTATCCAACCCCAAATCCACAATTTCATTTTCAAATCATCAATGTAGGCAATGATAATGCGGTCTTGTCTCGTATGCTCAAAAGAGAGCAATATATGTGGAGTGCAGGTTATGAAAAAATTATTGGATTGAGGGATATGTATTCAAAAGAATACAGGGATATGTCAGCCGTTATCAGTAATGAAGTAAATGACTTGTTTAATATTGCTCGTATAGAAGTCATCAACAACCGTGCTTCAAAACCCGATAAAATTAAAATGTGTTTTGCCGTAATGGAAACAGAAGCTTGGTTTCTTGGGCTACATGAAGCATTAGAAAAAATCCATGCTGAACTAACCAATGACTTCATTTTTGATAAGTTAGGTATAGATTTAGAAAAAATTGACCCCGAAAAAGAAGTTTTTCATCCAGCTTCTTTGTTAGAAAAAATCTATGGATTAGTTGGTGAAAAATACCAAAAACATAAAGGCGATATTGAAGCACTTACGTACCATTTTGATAGAGAAACAATCGAAATTTTGTTGCAACGAGATAAATGCAATAGTTTCAATGTTTTTCATGAAGCGATTCATAGCGATTGAATATAAAAAACACCTGTTTAGTTGAAAATACTGAGGGGGTATCAAAAAGTAAAATTCATATTAAAACACATCTTTACTACCACATTTGCATCTTTACACCCTATTTTCACGTCTTAAAATCCTAAATCAACAGCACCAAATTTTATGATAAAAAACCTATTCCTTACCCGCCGTTTTTTCATCGTCTTTGGCGGTGTGATGATACTGTTTATTGCAGCGTTTTCCTACGCATGGCTTTTTCCGATTGCGCAAACGACTTTGGTGGTGGGTTTGGGTATTGTGATGGCTGATATTATTTTATTGTTTAATGCAAAAACAAAAGTAGAGGTCAAAAGGCATATTCCAAAAATGATGTCGTTGGGTGATGCCAATCGAGTGACTTTGGATATTATCAACCAAAGCAGCCAACGTTTTAAGGTGACTTTGATTGACGAAATTCCGATTCAATTTCAGAAAAGAGACTTTGAAATGGCTCTGATACTGAGGGGGGGCGAGGCTCGTCAAACGGAATACGAACTCACGCCCACGGAGCGTGGCGAATATACTTTTGGCTTTGTCAACCTCTTTATTGAGTCGTTTTTGGGTTTGGTGCAAAGGCGTTTTTTGCAGGAGGCTGGTATGAGTGCGCCCGTGTATCCGTCCATTATTCAAATGAAAAACTTTGAATTGAAGGCTTTTAAGCAAATTGCGCATCAATCGGGGGTGAAAAAAATACGCCGTTTAGGGCATAGTTATGAGTTTGAACAAATCAAAAATTATGTGGCAGGCGACGATTTTAGAACCGTGAATTGGAAGGCATCGAGCCGCCGTGGGACGATGATGGTGAATCAATATGAAGATGAACGCTCGCAACAAGTCTATTGCGTCATCGACAAAAGCCGTGTGATGCGGATGCCGTTTAGTGGCCTGACGCTCATGGATTATGCGATTAACGCAAGCCTTGTAATGTCGAATATTATTTTGAAAAAGAAAGACCGTGCTGGGCTTTTGACATTCAGTGATAAGATTGGCGCAACCTTGCAAGCGGACAACAGCCCAAACCAACTCAACCGAATTTTGCATGAATTGTATCGTGAAAAAGAAGGCAAAGGTGAGGCAAGTTATGAGTTGTTGTACTACGCTTCTCGCAAACTGATTAAAGGACGCAGCCTACTGATTTTGTTCACTAATTTTGAAAGTATGTTTGCTTTGGAGCGTGAATTGCCGACGCTACGCATGATTAATAATTTGCATTTATTGGTTGTCATATTTTTTATCAATACAGAAATAGAAGATTTTTCTAAAAAAGAAGCCGATAATACAGAGGAAATCTATCACCAAACGATAGCCAAAAAGTATATGAATGAGAAAATTCAGATGATGCAAAAACTCCGTCAGCATGGTATCCAAACCATTTTGACCCGCCCAGAAGATTTGAATATCAACACTTTGAATAAATATTTGGAGCTAAAATCACGTGGTTTGATTTAGCGTTTTGCGTATTGCGTAGCTCGTTTTGTGTATTGTGTAGCTCGTATTGCGACCGTATAGGGCTTGAAATACTGAGGGGTACAATTTTCTACTTAATTTTATACCTTTGCAATGCGAATAAATAGATGGGTTGGGATAAATATTTTTTATAAGTAATTGAAAATCAACTACTTGTGTTTTATTTGTCGAAAAATACGGATTCATCATTTATCGTTTATCATTCATCATTACATAAAGTTCAATCAAAAAATGAAAAAAACGACACTGATTGCCTTCATTTTAGGCTCTCTTTTCTTACAAAGTTGTAAAGATAAAAATGGAACTTCGGCTACTGTTCCTGTCATTAGCACAAAAGATACATCGGCGGTGGTGCAAGCGGTGACTATGGCAAGTGCCAAAATTGCTTATGTCAACATTGACTCATTGCAAGAAAGATATGGTTGGTTTAAGCAACAAAAAGCATCGTTTGAGCAAAAGGAAAAAAACCTTGCAAATTCGTTAGAATCCAAAGGTCGGGCTTTACAGGGTGATATGGTTGCGCTGCAACAAAAGGCGCAACAAGGCACAACTCCACCCGCACAACTTCAAAAAGAAGAGCAAGAATTGATGCAACGCCAACAATCAATCACTGCCGATCGTGACCGCAAGGCTAAGGATTTGATGGACGAAACAGCTAAATTCAACGAAATTTTGCAAAAAAGAGTGCATGACGTTTTGGTTGATTTGCAAAAAGGAAAAGGGTTCGATTTTGTAGTAAGTTATTCAAAAAATGGCGGCAGCCCTTTTCTTTACGTGAATGACAAATTGGATATTACAAGCGAGGTCTTGACTATTTTGAACGCATCAAAAACGCAATAAATAAGATTTTATAAGTATGTTGGAGCGCAAAGTGGACAATTCGCTTTGCGCTTTTTCTTATTTTATACATTGTATAACTAATTGGTTATCAAGGATTTACGAAAAAAAACATCCATTCTCACAGCAATTCCTTATATGGAAAAATAGAACCACAGATGACACAGATTAAACAGATTAACGCTGATTTTTTTCTGTTTTAACTAAAAAATCATGTTTAAA
>JAYTMW010000665.1:0-1571 GCA_043728105.1 Saprospiraceae bacterium
CAAGACGAACTGAGTATAAAAGAGATAGCAGATACTATAGATAAAACTGAAAGCGCAGTTAAAATGAAAATTAAACGCGCAAAACATAAAGCACAAGAATTATATCTCAAATTATCAAATCGAGATATTTAATTATTTATTTTTCAAAACACATTCAATCATAAAACCGAATAATAAAAATGGCAGACGAAAGGAAAAAAAACAGCTTTCAGCGGCTCATGGAAGATGAATATGAGTCTCGCTTTACGCTGCCGCAGATGATGGAAGTGGAGCAACGCCTCCAAAAAAAGCAAAATTCATATCGCGTAGCAAGTGATATGATTGACCTTTTTTTTCCAAAAATCATCAAAACGGTTATCGGAATGCTCGGTGGAGACGACTCTGAGGATAGGAGCCGCCCAGCACCGTCGGATTCAGGCAACCCGTTCAAGCCAAGTGGACCTAAAGCCCCCGGCGAGCGATAGTGAAAAAAACTTAATGAAAAACAATACTATATACAAATGGGATTAGAAATTTTACGGACATTATTATTAAAATTTATTTCTGCAATACCGAATCTTATTGGGGCTATTGTTGTGGCTGTAGTCGGTATGTTGATAGCCAAAACAGTTAGTCGTATTATAGAAAAAGTATTGGGCAGCATAGGCATTGATAAGTTGGCTCAGAAACTCAATGATATTGATATTATTGAGCAATACAACATCAATTTGAAGCCCAGTCGTATTATTGGGCAGATTTTTTACTATGTTTTACTGCTTATTTTTCTAACGGCTGCTACAGATATACTCGGTATGCCAGCCTTATCGCAGCTCATAGCTGATTTGATAAATTATGTTCCAAGCTTGATAACGGCTATGGCAGTGATGATTATAGGCTTGCTTTTGGCGAATGTCTTGAAAGGAGTCATTTATTCAGCAGCTAAATCGGTGGGTATCCCTTCGCCTAATCTCATCGCCAATTTTATTTTCTATTTCGTTTTCCTAACGGCAATAATTAGCGCATTATCGCAAGCGAAAATAGATACGGATTTTGTAAAAAATAATATAAGCATCATACTTGGCGGTGGCGTTGCAGCTTTTGCCTTGGGCTATGGTTTGGCTTCGCGGGATATGATGTCTAATTTTTTAGCGTCTTTTTATAGCCGTCGGCATTTCAATATTGGTGACACCATCAAGGTGGGCGACACCATTGGTAAAATAGTTTACTTAGATAACTCCTGCGTGAAAATGCAAACCAGCGAGCGCCTCGTCATCGTACCCCTCAGTAAATTGATGAAAGAAGAGGTGCAGATACTTCCCAGCGATTTTTTGAAACTACCTGAAGATGAATGATTTACGAATATTGATTATTTAAAATGTTTTTAAAGCAATCAATATTTTTCTTAAATTTTGTTCACTATAAAACTACATTTTTATGCTACGCAAATTAATTTTTTTGACTGTTATCAGTTCAATCTCTCTCACCATGTCCGCTCAAAAAGTGCTTGATGCTAAAGACGCTGTCAAGGAAATGGACAAAAAAGATGCAGCAGATGGCTGGACGAAAGTCGGCGGCATCGGTCTTGATTTTTC
>JAYTMW010000666.1:0-3355 GCA_043728105.1 Saprospiraceae bacterium
ACACGTTGGGGCATTGACTTTGAGCATATCAATACCATCCCTATTGTTTTAACCATTCTGATAGCACTTTTTGTGATTCAGCAATTCGGAACGAACTTCGTTGGAAAGGCTTTTGGGCCCATTATGGTGGTGTGGTTTGGTATGTTGGCGGTTTTAGGCTTAAAGCATATCATCACATACCCCTCAGTATTGGAGGCTCTTAACCCCATGTATGCGATTCATTTGGTCACAAATTATCAAGGACAATTGACTCATTTGCATGGTTTTTGGCTCTTAGGTTCGGTTTTTTTATGCACTACGGGCGGTGAGGCTTTGTATTCAGATTTGGGACATTGTGGCAAACAAAATATCCGCATTAGTTGGGTCTTTGTGTTTATCTGTTTGATAATCAACTACTTAGGTCAAAGCGCATTCTTGATGGCTAATTTTCAAGGTAAAATATTTGAAGGAAATAGTATTTTTTATGGCTTAATGTCACCAGAGTTTTTACCGATTGGTATTGCGGTTGCCACCTTAGCCGCCATCACGGCAAGTCAGGCTTTGATAAGTGGTTGTTTCACGTTGGTGAACGAAGCCATGAAGCTGAAACTGTGGCCTAACATGAAGGTTAACTATCCAACCCAAATGAAAGGGCAGATTTATTTGCCTTGGATAAATTGGTTTTTGATGGCTGGCTGTATTGCCGTTGTTCTGATTTTTAAAGAATCAGGCAAAATGGAAGCGGCTTATGGTTTAGCAATTGTGATGAATATGTTGATGACGACCTCGCTTTTAATTTATTATATGCAAATGAAACGGCTTAATTCAATATTTATAATTGCGGTGGGTTTGCTTTTAGGCGTGGTTGAATTGGCGTTTTTATTCTCCAATTTGAGCAAATTTACGCATGGCGGTTGGTTCAGTGTTTTATTGGCTTCGGTTTTGTTTTTCTGTATTTTTATGTGGTACAAGGCACGGCAGTTGAGAAACGAACATTTGAGTTTTACGAATTTTGACGCATACATTCCCGCTTTGAAAGACCTCATGAATGATGACACTATTCCGAAAGAAGCGACCAATTTGGTTTACATGGCAATGACGGATAGCGAAAGACAAATTGACTCAAATATTGTCTATTCTATTTTCAGAAAACGTCCTAAAAGAGCCGACATTTATTGGTTCGTACACGTGGATATATGTGACGAACCGTTTGTCAAAAAATATAAGGTTCAAACGCTCGTGCCGGGGAAGGTGTTTTTCATTAAACTAAAATTCGGTTTTAAAGTAGAGCATAAAGTGAATAAAATGTTCTCAAAAATCGTCCATGATTTGCAAGAAAGCGGTGAAGTTGATCGTTTGAGCCACTATCCGAGCCTGCGCAAGCATGATTTCAATGCTGATTTCAAATTTATTTTGCTCAATAGTAGGGCTTCCGTGGACGATGAAATAAGTCCTTTCAACCAATTTATCATTCGGGCATATCGGGTTTTGAAAAAATTGAGCCTTCCAACTCAAGAAGATTTTGGTTTGGAAATCGCCAATGTAGAAATTGAAACCGTGCCCATTAACATTGGCAAAGCCTCAGTTGTTGACTTGCAAAGAGAAATTTGATTATATTTGCACAACCAAATGACATAGAAAGCCGATGAAGGCTTTTTATGTCATTTTTTTTTGAGGCGTAGTGCGTGATACTACTTTTTAAAATTTAAATAAATAAAACATGAAACAACACATCCTATCTTTGATTTTTTTGACGAGTATTTTGACATACTCGAATGCCCAAAACACAGAAAAAAACAACACCGATTTTTTCGATGAATCCGAAACAGCGTCAAAAGACACCTTACTATCGCCAATTCTGGTTGTGGCAAAAGGCGTTCAAGAAACGAATCATATTGAGCCATTGCAGCCTTCGCAACCCGTAAATACTGAGGGGGTTATCACAATGATGCAGTTTGATAAGCGCACCGTAGATTTTGGGCAGGTCAAATTTGGTGAAACAAGAAGTCATATCTTTTCTTTCAAAAACATCAGCAACGAACCGCTCACTATTGATGTGGTTTCCGCTTGCGATTGCACGGATTTGGAATACACGCATGAGGTGATTCCGATTGGTGGCGCGGGCTTCGTGAAAGCCACTTATCACAGCGATCGCACACCCGAAGCTGTCAACGGCTCTATTCACAAAGACATAACAATTATTTTGAAAAATCAAGCAAGAGACACGGGCTATCCAATCATTGAAGAACTGTTTATGAAAGCAGCCATTATTGAATAGCAAGCACCACTAATTCTACTTTAGCACTTCACCCTACTTAAAAGGACTAAATGGGTTGAATTAATTTTTCAATAGTAAAATTTCCAATTTTACTATTGAAAAATTAATTCAACCCGAAAAATACTCCTCATGTACGCCTTTTGTACGCAGTACAAAACAGTGTGTGTAAATTGTCAAAGTAGAAATAAGTTCTTTCGTTGAATAAAAGATTGATTATCAAAGAGTTATAAATGATTAAAATACTAAGGGGTCTGTTTCAATTGAAACAGGCCCCTCAGTATTTTAATAAAAAAAGCGAGGTAACTTTGTCGTTACCTCGCCTGTTTTTTATTTAAAACAAAAGAAATTATTTGCCGAAAAGACCGCCCAACAACTTAGAGCCAACCATACCCATGACATCATCAACCATGCTACCATCGCCGTTTTTGTCAAGAAATTGAGTTGCCATTTGCATCAATGGGTTGCTGCTTTGGCTCTGAACGCTGCCGCCCAAAAGACTTGCCAAACCATTTGTATTCAAACCTTGTTGCTGTTTTTGCTGACCCAAAACACCCATCACAAGCGGTGCTAATTGCGCCATCATGCCCATCACACCTTCTGGTGCAACGCCACTTGCTTGAGAAATCATACCCGCTGCATTTTGCTGCTGACCACCTAAAATGTGACCCAAAATACCTGCGCCATTCAGAGCATTTGAAGGTGCTTGAGTTTGCTGTCCGCCGCCCAACATACCCATAATGTCGTTCAAAATGCTACCATCGTGGTCACGGTCAAGAGCCGACATAATGCCACCTGCACCTTCTGGTGTTTGAGCATTTTTAGACAAACCACCTAACAATGTAGAAAGAACGCCTTCAGCCGCAGCTTGTGTTTGCTCTGGTGCTGCGCCTGTTTGTTGGCTCATTTGATTTATGACTTCGGGAGTCAAATGTCCCTGCATGAGTTCTAATAAATTCATCTTGTAAAGAATTTAAAAATTAATAATTTATTTAATCTAAAAAGGATTGCAAATTAAGTCCAAATTTTGATTTTACGCATATTTTGAATGAAATTGTTTTGCGGAATTCTGACGAAGGATTTTTGAAAAGACACTATTAA
>JAYTMW010000667.1:0-10103 GCA_043728105.1 Saprospiraceae bacterium
AGATTGCATCAAATTATTGAAGCCAAAATGCCCACGGGTGCAATTTATGATATGTACCGTGTATGATGAAGATGAAAAGGTATTTGATGCCTTAGCGGCAGGTGCAAATTCTTATATTTTGAAGCGTAGTAGTGGTGATAAATTGATTGAAGCCATAAAAGAATTACACGGCGGTGGTTCGCCCATGTCAAGTGATATTGCACGCAAAATTGTACAACATTTTCAAGTAAAAGCAAAGGAAATAGAAAACGATTATGATTTGACAAATAGAGAAAAAGAAATACTCAACTTATTGGCAAAAGGTATCACTTATCAACAAGCTGCAGACACGATTTTTATCAGTTCAAAAACCATTCGCAAACACGTATATAATATCTACGAAAAACTGCACGTACACTCCCGTATGGAGGCCGTTAATAAATACTTTGGTAGCGTTACAAAGTAACGTTTGGTTTTAATTTTTTTTTTGGAGGCCCTTCAGTATTTTGACACTTGTAGCGGCGAATTAATTCGCCGATGTAACTACGCCCATTCGGCGAATAAATTCGCCGTTACAGTCGTTAAAATTACTACTATTTCAGTATAGGTTTAGCTTAATTAACGTAGTAAGTTTGTAACATCAAAACAAGATAAAATGTAGTAAGATAAATTGAGATAAAGTATTGATTGTCAATACTTTATACAGTCCATACTGTGCCTTTTTTAATTAAAGAGATACTACAAAATACACTTGCTTTGAGCAATAAATTATTTTATTTAATGACTAAAAAAACTAAACGTTATGAGAAGAATTACAATCCTAATTTATGCCTTTTTATTATTGGTAAATAATGCTTTTGCAGTAGTAAAAACCAATGACACCCAAACAAATAAACAACAAATGACCTTCACGGAATTTGTATATTCATCACCAAAAGAAATAGAAGCTAAAACAGGTAAAAAACTCAATTTTTTTCAACGCATGGGCTTAAAAATGCTTCAAAAAAAGATGCAAAAAGCCATGCAACAACAGGTCGATAATTGCTCTAAAATAGTCATGAAAGATGGTGATATAATTGAAGCCAATATCATCCAAATTTCGCCCACTGAAATCAAATATAAACGTTGCGGCAAACCCAATGACCCCGAATTAGTCATCTATAAAAAAGACGTTTTGAGTATCAAAACAGCCGATGGCGAAATCATTTTTAGAAACACTAATAACAATACGAATACAGATGATTCCAACAACAATAATAGAGATAAAAACTACGGCACAGACGACAGAAATAATAATAACAGCAACAATAACAGCAACAATTCAAACGAGCCGAAAATGGAAGGCAACTCTTTGGCGGGCATGATTTGTGGCATTATGGGGCTTGTTTTAGGCTTCAACTTAATTGGTTTAGCGGCGGGCGTGGTCGGTATTATTTTAAGCATTATTGGCATGAATAAAATAAAGCGTGAACCAAAAAAATATAAAGGCAGAGGCATGGCTTTGGCGGGTTTAGTGTGTGGCATTGCGGCATGTGCTTTCTATTTATTGGTTTATACAGGCGTATTTGTATTGTATTATTAATCTTTTAAATCATAAAAATCATGGTGAATCATTTCTTAACAAATAAAAAATATATAATGGTGAAAACGACAAAAATCATTCAAAAAGCGGCTTTTTTATGCCTTTTTGCTTTAATATTGCTTTGTGTGCAATGCAAAAAAAAGGAAACGTCTTGCGTTAGTTGCACCGTAAAATTTAAAGAATTGACAAGCGGATTAGAGGGTTCATTACCATTTAGCACTTTGTCAGAATGTGAAGAAGCAAAAACTGAAGTTGGTAAAACAACCGTTGAAAATGGATTGGCGGTTACGATAACGGAGGTTGTTTGTAAATAAATATGGGGCAAATATAAACGCCTTGCAAATTTGAGTTTGCAAGGCGTTTTTTTTGAAAATACGGCGATTAAAATCACCGATACATCATTTCACAACTTATTGATTTTTAATAAGTTGTGAAATAAAATTATCGTATTCATCACGCATCGGCAAGTCAAAATCAACTTTTATATCACGTCTTTTTACGAATGTTTTTTCTTGCGTTTTTGGATTAAAACCTTCCTTGTCTATTTGCGTCCAATAGAACCCTGTACCACGTTTTTGCCACGTTGGTAAATCATTGAAATTGATGCCGTTTTGAAATAATAATTCATTTTTATCCGCTACACTAATGCCACTCATTTGACTCGAAGCTACTGTTTCATTTTTACCTTGACCTCTCAACAACCAATAGCAATGGGCATTTAACGCATTGCGGTGGGCATCTTCATTGCGCCAACGAAAATAATCAACCACTAAATTAGCATTGGGTAATTCACAAATCCGACAATCGAAAGCGGCAACTCGACCCAACATGAGGGAAAATTTAGCACTCGCCTCCCCTGCCAAAACTGAATTGAGTTTTCGGAGTTTTCGACCAAAAGCACCTTCATTGAGGTCAAAAAGCAAGGAAATTTCATCGCTTTGGGTATATCCATAGACGATTTTGAAACCACAATTCATCAAATGTTTGGTCGTTTCAACCATCAAATCTCTAAAACGAATGTCAAAAGGGGCTTCAAATTTTTCTAATTCTTTTGTCAAACGGGTGAAACTTCTGCCGTCAATACGGGCAACGATGTACGTTTCGGGCATTACAAATTGGTCATTAGCGGTTTCAAAAACACGCATTTTTTCATCTAATTCATCAAATTTCATAGACAGGATAACGAGATTTTATGGATTCACAAGATTTATAGTAAAACCTTTTTCATCCAATTTTACAATATAAATAACATCAAACCCCTCAGTATATTCAAGCATTTCGAGCTTTTTTGCCGTTGCTAAAACACCCACACGAGGGATATTCTTTTTCCCTTCTCGTTTTGCATTGCGGATTAAAGCGTCCTGCACATCCGAATGGAAAAAATAACCAACAACTTTAAACTTGTATTGGTGCGCTGCTTCAATATATTTTTTCCGTTCTTCCTTTGTTGGATTGGTATTATCAATGACGAATTGGGTTTGTGTATCGAAACAAGTTTGCATAAATCGTTGCTCTCGATTCCTTGTTTTCAACTTGTCCATGCTTATATGTACGTGGGTATCGAAGAAATTTTGGAGGTAAAAAGTTGTTTTACCTGTGGCTTGTATGCCTGTGAAGATGATTGCTTGCATGGGTAATTTTATACTTTCTTTTTGCGTTTTAATATTTCTTCGAGGCGGGCGTTGCGTTCTTCTTTTTCACGATTTACTTTTTGACTAATTTCATTTTCATAATCTTTTATCGCTGAACTGATGCGAACTGATGCAGTTTCAAATGATTCATTATTTATCATTTCAATTGTTTCATCAATAACAATTGAACTCGAATCGAGCAAAATAGGTATGATGGCACTTGTTTGAATAAAAGAATATCGTTGACGAAAAGCTGTTAGAATTTGTTGGAAAGAAAGATGTTTTAATATTTCAGCTAAATCCCTAAAATCTTTTTCGCTTCTCCTATTTGATATAGATTCAAACTTATAAGCGGCTATTTCTTCAAGGCTTGCCAAACGAATCTCATCACACACAATCGGTAAATGTAAAAAAGGTACTTTCCAATCATAAATATCTACCTTAACATTGTCTAATGACCAAGTTTGACCATTCACAAGATTATGAATCAATAATATGTCATTGAAATTATTTTTTATTGATTCCGAAATAGCATTAAAATCAGCATTTTTATCTGTAAATAAATCAATATCAACTGATTTGCGATGTCCTAATTGTAATGATAAAGACGTGCCGCCGACTAATCTAAAATTGGAAAGTTCAGGCATTTGCATTAATTGCAATAATACCTCTTTCATTTTCTCACTTATAGTATTATAGAATAAATTCATGATATTGAGTGATGTTGCGTTTTATCATAGCATTTGAATAAATTTCGATGTAAAATGTTTAGAAAAACCATACCTTGAATGATGGCAGATTCACGCAAATATTCAGCCGTAACTAATGCGTCAATACATTTTTCATTACCATAATACCCATGAACTAAGGCAATTTCATCAATATCACCCATTTCAAAAACCCGCCGAATGATGTAATTGGCATTTTTGATTTCATCTAATTTATCAATTGGTGTATCCCAAAAATAAACGGGTTTTAGTTGTTCTATTATCTTATACATTCTTCTAAAAAATTTAATCCGCAAAATAAACCTTTTCTTATCACACTTGTAAGCACCCCCTCAGTATTTTTTGAAAATGGGTTTTGAAATTGGTTTTTTGAGGCATTTTTATTAAAAATACTTATTTGTTTTCTACTCAATTTCTTCATCTAATATTTGATCATCTTTTATCACAATTTTTACTTTTGATTAGTATTAATCCGTGAAATTATAAGGTATCCCGAATAAGTAAAACAAATACCAAGTAATAAAAATAAAAGTCTGGTAGAAGCGGTTTCATTACCTTGCAAGAACATTGACAAAGAGGACATTGATATAAATGCACCTAACATTAGTCCAAAAAGTCCATGAATTGCATTTACGATATTAAAGAAAAATTGAAAAAATCTATACCGATTTGAATTTTTTAAACTGTATTTAAAAGAGTTAAAAATTTGATAAAATATTGAGACAAAACTCAAAACTATAATTCCAAAAGCAATAATATTAAAACCAAACTCGTCCTCATAATCATTAGGGTCAATCCACTGAAATCTCCCTTTCGCTTTGTAGTCTTCATACAATGCAAAAACGCATAAAATAATAAAAACAACATTCAAAAAAATGATTTGATTCCTTTTCGTAAAATTTTTCATAATTTTTTTTAAATTAATTTTAAACATAAAACATTAACAATCAACAACTTACAAATTAAATAAAAATAATTTTATTAAAAATAAAATAATAATTTTTACTACGCAAAAAGGTTGCGTAGTACCACAATCATATTTGCATCATCAAACGAAGGGAAGGATTTAATGATGAAACATAAATGATAAATCGTTACCCCCTCAGTATTTGAGCAATTTTTAATCCTTAATTTTTAATTCTTAATTCAACAATCATGTTATTCAATTTTAAAGCAAAACAAAAGAATGTAGTAACGAACTACGAAGGCGCAAAAGCCTTTTCGATGACTCCCGAAATGGAGCTTTACACAGCCGTTGTTACGTCAACATTGAGTAATAAGTTCTACGAAGGTGGGGCGGAAAGAGTTGAGCGAATTCGTACTTTGATTCAAAAATGTGATGCTTTATTTGTTGCTCAATTGGCGGTGTATGCCCGTGAAAAAATGCACTTGCGCTCGATGCCTTTGGTGTTGGCAATTGAATTGGCGAAGGTCTATAACGGCGATGATTTGGTGAGTCGTTTAATCAACCGCATCATCCAACGTGCCGACGAATTGACCGAAACTTTGGCTTACTACGAGTTGGCAAATGGTCGCACGGGTCAGACAAAAGGTTTGAACAAATTGTCGAAGCAAGTGCAGCGTGGTGTTGCCAATGCGTTCAACAAATTTGATGAATATCAATTTGGCAAATACAACCGTGATGGCGCAATAAAGTTGAAAGATGCCTTGTTTATAGCGCATCCGAAGGCAAAAGATGCCATTCAGCAAGTGATAGCGGGTTGGTCGGATAAAATATTCGACATTTTAGCGGCTATCGAAGAAGGTGGTGATGCAGTGAAAGTGATTCGTGCTATCGAAATTTAGTTATTGGGTTATTGGGTTATTGGGTTATTGGGTTATTGGGTTATTGGGTTATTGGGTTATTGGGTTATTGGTTATTGGGTTATTAAATCACTAATAATCAAATAATCAATAACCAAATAACCAATAACTTAAAGATATTCAGAATGTCGTAGGGCTGGGTTACTTCGCGCACTTTGGGGAGGAATAGCGTGGTGGAGAAAAACCATGAGGCTATCCGAGTTCGACTCTCGGCAAGCGTTGCCCCGTTACTTGGTTCGTTTTTTACTTCTGAAAAAAATTAAGAAAATGCCGTAGATAAGAGATACTTCGACTGTTAATCGGCTGGTCGGGGGTTCGAATCCCTCTCTCGATTTCGGTCGAGATAGCTCAGTGGTAGAGCAGCAAAAAACTCTTATCGCCAATTGCTTTTCTTATTTTTTATGATTGAGTTTATATCACACGGAGTAGAGGAAGAAAAAGGGAGGCTACTTTTTAGGCTCCTCAGTATTTTACGTAAAATATTAATAATCAATGTTTTACAAAGCAATAAAATTATAAATTGAAAAGATGTCGTAGAATAGAGTTACTTCGATCCAAACGCATAAGGGGGTTCGATTCCTCCCTAAGTTCATAAGAATTTGGTTGACTAATGGTAAGTCGGCGAGTATAGTCTCTTTTCGTTTTTTACTCTTTTCAATTTATAATTTTAAAAATAGGGATGTATTTCAATTGGTCAGAATTCGTGCTTTGGGAGCATGAGGTTGCAGGTTCGAGTCCTGTCATTCCTACTATTAAAATTAAAAAGGTGTCGTAGAAAAGAATTACATCGTTTGGTACGAGTTTGTGTGCCAGCTCTACTACGTTGGTTTATAATTTACTCACTAAAAAAAGCTGTCAGTTTGTTAATGTTCTTATTTTTATAATCAATTTTTTCAAAAAATAAATAAATTATGGAAATTAAATCACTCATTGCTTACATAATGCAAGCAAATGGAATACTTGGCATTATTGATAACCATAAAGATGATAATATCTCTTTAAAAGATATTCAAAATAAATGGACTGAAAAATATAAAATAAAGGCAAGTAATCACATTTTTTTAAATCAATATCAATTCTTAGTTTCTCTACTTGCCTTTATAGTTTTACCCAAAGAAGAACTTTATGAAAAAATTCCGAGAATAGAAATTAATCAATTGCCAAATAACTGGGGGATTACAAGTAAAGGAAACTATAAGTTAAATTACTTCATTAGGAGATTACGAAATTGTATAGTTCATAATGGGATAGATGTATCAAATAGTCTTATTTTCACTTTTAAAGATGTGAACCCAAAAGATAAAACAGATATATTTGAAGTAACTTTTGATGAAAAAGAGCTTAGAGATTTTGTCCATTCTTTTGCTTATTGGGTAATGACTGAAAAAGTTTAATATGTAATAAGAATACTATAATAATTTACTTAAAATTCTAATTATAAGGATTTTATAAATGATAAAATAACTAAATAATCAATATCAAACTCAGCCTCGTAGCTTAAAAGGAAAAGCTACGGTAAAATTACTGAACCGTGAAATGCGTGGACATTCCCGTTACGACCTTGCGTTGTAATGGGTACAATTTACAGATGCACTGAAAACCTTGTCGGCGAGTAAGGAAGCGTATTTACAGCCATGCTAACTCTTTGAGAATGTGGGTTCGAATCCCACCGAGGTTACTTAGGAATGAAACGATAATAAACTTCACCATTTAGAATATTCTTTTTACGACTAAAGAATTTAATTTTCAAAGCAATATAGCCCAATATTGCTTAAAAAATAAAATCCTTTACTCAAAAAAATAATTATCCTAAATGGTGTACTTTATTATCGTTTCATTTTTTATTTTACGTCAAACAAAATTTCTTTTACCCCCATCCTACCCTGCGCATCAATGCCTTCAACGAAAATGCGCATCGTGCCGACGTTATCAGATGTAAAAAAACGAAGGCTTGTTTTGCCATCAGCATCCGTTTTGAGCGTAGGCGACCAATGCAGAACGCTGCGCAAATCAGGCAAATCATGCTCTGGTTTTTGCACAGAATAATCTGGTATATAGGTTTGTTTTTGAACCGCAAAACCTTTTACGAGCGTTGAAGGACTGTCTTTATATCGAGGGTCATTGAAGGGCGAAAAAGTGTAATTTGGGTTGCCCGCCTTGGTCAAAACACTGATAACACCTTCGTAAACCACATCAGAATTGATGGATCGACCAAAGCCCGAACCTGTGCGGGAAATATCCACTTTTTCAACGTCAATAACCATGATGGAACGTAAAATATTGACATCTTCTTGGGTTTGTCCGTCCACTAAAACCATTGGCGTGGTGTTGCGTCCGATGCTTTTTGTGAGCGATAAAAAACGAATATCGCCATTATCTGTCTCCACAAATTCATAGTTTTGGAAGCGCAAATAATCCAAAATAGTGCCGCCAAAACTTTCGGCATCTTTCATGTCTAAACTTTTATCTGCCCGATAAGTCATATTTCGGGTATCCGCTTTGGGGGCTTTTTTTTGTGCTTTTATCTCCACTTCCTTCAATAAAATCTCTTTTTCTTTAAGCGAATTAGAAATATTTAAAGCATTTTGCGCATTTGTTAAATATTGTTGGATATTCTCCGTTGGTTTGTCGGCATAAAAAATATCACCAAATACTGAGGGGGTGCCTTCCAATTTTGTGAATGCCACTTCGTAATTTTTTGAAAAATCAGCCACTTTCACCATCACCCTTGCCGTGTCTGAAAATGGTACATTTTGAACAATAAAAAACCCTTTTTCGTCGGTTTTAACAAAACTCATACGAGACGGTTCGGTGGCAGTTTTAATCGTAACAAGCAAATTAGAATTTTTTAGCGGCTGCCCTTTTCTCGTCACCACACCCGAAACAGGCACACAATATTCGGGTAAAAACAAAATCGAATCTTGCTTTTCTTTCATAATATTTTGCCAAGTGAAACGACTCCAACCTTGCGTGAGCATTAAATTATCCAAAGCCTTTTTCGCTAACTTTGATGTATCTTGAAAATAAAAAGAAGGGCTTTCAATATGTCCTTTTAAATCAGAACGGAGGAGAAAATAAGACATTAAATGCTCAAAATACTGAGGGGGTGCCACGGAATTAGTGGATGCAACAAACCCTAAATTTGATGAAAGTGGATTACCTGTTTTATCTTTGGTTTCAATATCAATTTTTATTTCCTCTCGCTTTTTATAACTTGCTTTATCCGTTTTTATGGCAATATCCAAGCGTTTTAGAGCATTTTGATTAAAAAACAAGCGTTCACAAAGCGGAATACCTTTGTCATCAAAAATCGTGAACGTAACAATTCCTTCTACATCTGCCAATTTATCACGAGGAATGACAGTTCTAAATGTCCGCATATTTTTATCCGTTACCGAAATTTTGTTGGCAAAAACCGATTTGCCCCGCACGTGAGCCAGCATAAAAAAAGACGATGGCATTTGTTCAAGTGGCAGATTAAGATACGCAAAAACACGAATGGGCAATTCATCTTTTGAATTATCAAGGGTTACAATAATGCCGTTTGATTGAACTTGCGGCAGATTAAATTCAGCCAAAGAACCATCCGCTAATTTAATTTTTGCCACATATTTCACGCTTTTTGACGGCTTAATCGAAAAACGCCCCATGCCCAATTTATCATCTTGAAAAGAAACAATACTATCCCCTTTTTCATTAAAAACAATGCCTTTTACAGACACGCTTTTTCCATTTTCATCCACAGTTTTAAAACCCACAACTGACGGCAAATCATCCACAAGATTTCCACCTTCTGGAAAAAATTGTAGGGCAATTTTTGTGGATTTTGCCTCAAATACTGAGGGGGTCGCCTTTGGGTCTAAAATGCTAATTTTTTTATAGAAGTTGAAATCAGAAGGGGCATTTTGCATCCATCGTGTATAGGCGTGTATGAGGTATTCGCCCGCAGGAATTTTGATGGTTTCAAAAGTGCCAAAAGTGCGACTTTTTTCAATTTTTAAGTTTTGAATATCCACCAATTTGTTGGTCGTGGCATCCAAAAGTTCAACGTAAAGAACTGCACTAATTGAATCCACGCCATGACTCACAGCATCCACCATAAAGGCTTGAAAACGCATTGTTTCACCTTGCAGATAATAAGGTTTATCAAAACTAAGATAGACCTTTTCTTGGTTCAAACTCGACCAATTTTTGAGATTTTCAAGAATTTTTGTAGAAAAATCCGTTGTAACTTGTGTGTTAGCGGAGAATGCAAACGTAAATAAAATGAGTGTCGTGATAAAAGTGCTTTTCATTGTCATCTTGTTTTGGCTGTTATGAATTTAGGTTTTAATTGTCTGTTTTTTCTGTAAATATAGA
>JAYTMW010000668.1:0-12151 GCA_043728105.1 Saprospiraceae bacterium
TAATTTAAGATGTCACTCTATGTACCACTACATAAACTTATTTCAAAACTTTCTTGATAGAACTGCCAACAAAGGAACAGCTTAATGCTTTCATTTTGAAGGTGTTGAAGAGGTTGTAGGTTTAGTTTTTTGACAAAAATACTTTCAAGAAATATCGGATTACCCCTCAGTATTTCTACTGTTTTTTTTATACTTATTTGATTTTCAATCATTTACACATAGAAAATGTGGCCGTGGTCGTGAGACATACTACATAGATAGTGTTAAGGTAAAACCTATAAACAGCACTTTTACTTGGGATTAGGAAGTGATAGAGCAAGTGGAATATCTTCTTTTCATCTTAAAACTGCAAATTTTATTTTTGATATATATTGTATTTTCTGTTCATTTGTAATATGTTTTTAGGATATGAAAATGGGTTTTGCTTTGCTTCTTTTGAGAATAGTTTCGTTAAAAAAAATAAATATCGTTTTTAATATATACATTTACAAAATATTAAATAAAGTTAAAAACCCAGAAAGTAATAGAGGAATAGCATAACAATTTAGTACGAACTATCATATATAAAAATAAAAAATAAATTATGACATTATGTCCATTATGCTTAAAAAAACTCACTTTTTTAAATAAGCCAGGATTTGGGTTAGGGAAATTAAGTAGCAACGAGATTTTGTGCGCAAAATGTTTACTACAACTCAAAGAAATAGACCAATTGGTTGTATTAAATTTAAAAAAGTATTCTATCAATGATTTAAAACAAATTATTGGAAGTAGAAGCCCTGTATTAGATAAATTATCTAAACAGATTTCTGAACTTAATATTGAACCCCAATTTCTTTTTATGGTTAAAAAAGAAATTGATTTATTACCAAGTATTGTTGCTCAGGATGAAAATGTTTATGCTCTTGTTGTGGGTGTTTATAATGATGGGCGTGGAATATTGGTAGCAACTGATAAACGCCTAATATTTGTTGATAAAGGGATGTTTTTCGGCTTAAAAATTGAAGATTTTGGCTTAGACAAAATTTCTTCAATTCAGTATGAAGCTGGCTTGTTGTTGGCAGATATAAAGATAATGGCGAGTGGAAATATCGCTAAAATTACTCATGTTGATAAATCAAAAGCAAGAGATTTTTGTGAAAAAGTTAGGTCTAAGTTGAGCGAACCAAAAGTAAGTTCAGTATCGGTAGTTCAAAATCAAGTAGATGTTATTGATCAACTTAGAAAATTAGCTATTTTGAAAGAACAAGGTTTTTTGACAAATGAGGAATTTGATTCTCAAAAGCAAAAACTATTAAATCATTAAAATCAAAAAATATGTACACAATTATAAAATGGTTTTTGGGTATAGTTTTCAGTTTTTTAAGTATAAATGCATTTACAATTGGATTATTTATTGCAGGAATTTGTTTCTTATTAATGGCTATAATCTGTATTCCAAATACATTAGATATAGTTGAAGGTAAGATTAATATGCGAATCAAATCTTCGCAAAAATATTTGACAGTCATCGTTTTATTTACTTTTGCTGCATTTAACTTAGATAAGTCACAAAAGGTAACCAAACAACAAGCCATAGATTATCAAGATAATAGTAAAAACGATGCTTTAGAACTTCATAAACCCACGACTAAAAAAAAGGAAAAATTACCTTACAAAATCATACATGAGTTAAGTGATTTGAGGGTTGATGGTGGAAAAAACTACTTTGTACTTTTAGATGATGTAGATTTGAGTGGCGAAGTTTTCAAGGAACGAATAAAAGCGACGATAGATGATATTACCGAAAAAAAAGGGGGGAAAATAGGTGTAGATTTTTTGAATGATAGAGGCATTCTAGAATTAGTTTACAAAAGCCATTATGGTTCAAATCAATTAGGCAGAATTTTATCAAAAAGCGAAGTAGCAAGAGTAGCCTTATCAGAGATTGCAAGTTTTGACGGACAACTTACAACGGGTGCTTTTTTTAATACCTTATATTTTTTTCCTGGCGCATCTGGCGATAATCCTGTAGTTGGGAAATTTGTAGATGTAATTGAGTATAATCCTTAATTTCGCATTATTTAAAATGATAAATAATTGAAATGAAAAGCGACCTCCTTAAGAAGTCGCTTTTTTTAATACTATCACCACTTTTTGCAAAACCAAAGTAAACGTGCAGTCGAGGTTTTCCGAAACTGATGTTTTTGATGTTGCTCGATTCCTATAGGTAAACTATTTGAAAGCCTATCAATAAACCGTTATCAAAGTCTCCGCAGGAATTTTTAAGATGTTATGCAACTTCCGAATCATGGCTAAACTCAATTTCTTTTTGCCATTTAAAATTTCAACCATAGTTTTTCTTGTCCTAAAATTTTGCTTAATTCTTCTTCATTTTTGCCCATTTGCTCCAATCTAAACTTAATGGCTTCAACAGGATGTGGCGGAGGAATAGGGTAATGTTCCTCTTCATAAGCATGAATGAGAATTGACAATACCTCGGCTTCATCCGCTTCGGGAGTATTTTCGACATAGCCTTTTCTGATGAAACCATGTAGCTGGCTCAGTGCAATATCATATTCTTCTTCTGTTCTTATTGGCTTAATCATATCTAAAATTTAACTACCTACAAAACTAAATATTTTTATCAAATTAATGATACCCCCTCAGTATTTTCTTCGCAAAAAACACATTTTGTTTAACAAAAAACCGTAAATTTACATCTTCAAATTTTAAGGCAATGGAATTTACATTAGTGTCCAATTACGTCCCAACGGGCGATCAACCTAAGGCAATTGAGCAATTGACCAAGGGCGTGAATGAGGGTGAAAAAGCCCAAGTTTTACTCGGCGTAACAGGTTCGGGTAAGACCTTTACGATGGCGAACATCATCCAGCAACTCAATCGCCCGACGTTGATTTTGACGCACAATAAGACCCTCACGGCGCAACTTTATAGTGAATTCAAGCAATTTTTTCCAGAAAACGCCGTAGAATACTTCGTTTCTTACTACGATTATTATCAGCCCGAAGCCTATATTTCGGTTACGGATACCTACATCGAAAAGGATTTGCAAATCAATGAAGAGGTGGATAAATTGCGCCTTCGGGCCACGAGTTCTATCCTTTCGGGGCGGCGTGATATTATTGTGGTGGCATCCGTTTCCTGCATTTATGGTATGGGCAACCCCGAGGATTACAAGACGGGCATCATCCGCATACACAAGGGTTTGGTGATTTCTCGCAATACTTTTTTATACAATTTGGTTGAAATTTTATACTCTCGCACCGAGGCAGAACTCTCTCGTGCCACCTTCCGAGTGCGGGGCGACACCGTGGATATTAACCTGCCTTACGTGGATTATGGCTATCGAATTACCTTTTTTGGCGACGAAATTGAGAGTATTGATATGCTCGAAATTGAGTCGGGCAGACGTGGTGAAGCCTTGGACGCTGCCGCCATTTTTCCTGCCAATCTTTACGTGGCCCCACGTGAGCGCATACACGATATTATACGTGAGATACAAGATGAGGTGTACGAACACACCAAATATTTTGAGCGAGAAGGCAAAACCACCGAAGCCCGCCGCATCAGTGAGCGCACCAATTTTGACCTCGAAATGATAAAAGAATTGGGCTATTGCCAGGGCGTGGAAAACTATTCTCGTTTTTTTGATAGAAGAAATCCTGGCGACCGACCGTTTTGCTTGTTGGATTATTTCCCCGACGATTATTTGATGATGATTGATGAGAGCCACGCCACCATTCCGCAACTGAGGGGTATGTGGGGCGGTGACCGTGCGAGAAAACAAAATTTGGTGAGCTACGGCTTTCGTTTGCCGAGTGCCATGGACAATCGCCCGTTGGCCTTCACGGAGTTTGAAACGCTTATCAATCAAGTGATTTTCGTGAGTGCCACGCCCGCCGACTACGAAATGGAACAGACCGAGGGAGTCGTCGTGGAGCAACTCATTCGCCCCACGGGTTTGCTTGACCCACCGATTGAGGTGCGCCCAAGCATCAATCAGATAGATGATTTATTGGCGGAAATACACCTCCGCATTGAGCGCAACGAGCGTGTTTTGGTAACGACCATTACCAAACGGATGACCGAAGAATTATCAAAATATTTGGCAAAATTGAGCATAAAAGTGCGCTATATTCACTCCGAAGTGGACACAATGGAGCGCATGGAAATCCTGCGGGATTTGCGTTTGGGCGATTTTGATGTCTTGGTGGGAGTCAATCTTTTGCGTGAGGGTTTGGATTTGCCCGAGGTGTCGCTTGTGGCTATTTTGGATGCCGATAAAGAAGGTTTCCTTAGAAATGAACGCTCTTTGACCCAAACGGCGGGTCGTGCGGCTCGTAATTCAAATGGTTTAGTCATTTTTTACGCCGATAAAGTGACCGATTCGATGCGGCGAACCATCGAAGAAACCAACCGCCGCCGCAGCATTCAGATAACCTATAACGATGCTAACGGCATCACGCCCCGCACGGTGTCACGCACCCGTGAGGAGATTATTGCGCAAAGCTCGATTTTGGATATTAGAGGTAAAAAGAGCCTTGCGTATGTCGAATCGGAGGAATTGAGCATGGCTGCCGACCCCGTGACCGACTACATGAGCAAAGAGCAATTTGAGAAACTGATGTCGCAAACGGAGAAGAAAATGAAGGATGCGGCGAAGGATTTGGACTTCATCATGGCTGCACAATTTAGAGATGAATTGTTTGCGATGAAGAAGAAATTTAAGGATAGGTATGGAATGTTGACGTAGGTTTTTTTTGGATTCTATAATTTCAGCTTAATTTTAAAAAAAAACTTTTTTAGATAAAAGGATATTGTAAATTTGCTCCGTCAGCGAAAATTCGCTCAATTTTAGAAAATCTATGAAAGCATTTATTTTAAACTTTTGGGCGATTTTGGGTTATGCTTTTGCTTTGGCAATTTTAGGTTTCACGGGTATCATGGTGACTAAAATTTTGCCTTACATGACCTTCGAGCGGGCTATTAATTTTCTCGGCACAAAAACCGATGCGGTGTTGGATAAAAACTACTTTATGGTGGCTTTTTACATCCATATTACGAGTAGTATTTTTGTGATGGGCGGCGGTGTTTTTCAGTTTTTCTCAAAAATACTGAGGGGGTATCCAAAAGTGCATCATCTGATAGGGAAAATTTATATAGGCTCAATTTTGCTTTTGGCGGCACCTTCTGGTTTGGTTTTAGCGGCTTATGCGAATGGTGGATTGCCCGCAAAAGTGGGGTTTACGATGCAGTGTTTGGTGTGGTGGTGGATTACTTTTGCGGCATGGCAAGCGACGATGCAACATGAGTGGTCGAAACACAGCGAAATGATGTTGCGTAGTTATGCTGTCACTTTGGCGGCGATGAGTTTGAGAACAGAAAGTTACGCCTTATATTATGTGTTCGAGACGAAACCGATTGAGACATATTTAACGGTGACGTGGCTTTCGTGGGTCGGGAATTTGTTTGTTGTTGAAATTATGATTTATTTTGGGTTTGTAAAAAAGTTGCTACGAATTTGAGCTACGAATTTTGGGCTACGAATTTACGAATTTACGAATTTGAATAAATTTAAAATTCGTAAATTCGTAAATTCGCAAAATTCGTAGCTCAAATTTGTGGCTCTAAATCATATTTTATAAAATTAAAAATTCTATTAAACCATGAAAAAAAATCTTATTTTAGTACCCATGATGATTGCGGGCATCATTTTTTTATCGCAATGTTTGAATCAAAAAAGTAAAGCACCTGTTCAAAAGGCATCCGTTACGGCGGGTTTGATTACGCACAAAGAGGCGGTTGATTCGCTTTTGGCAGACTCTACCGCACCCATTAAACCCTTGATTTTTAAGATATTAGATAACAATGCAAAGCAAATCGCCTTGCGAAATCTTAATCTTGATAGTCTTTTTATCAATGATTATCCCGACAATGGTTTTTACGGAGAGGATAGATATAGAATCGAATTTATGTTCAATGAAGCCAAACGGGATGAAACTGACCCCTCAGTATATCACATAAAAGGTAAGAATCGTCATAAAAAAACGATTACGAATTTTGAAGGAACAATACGGATTACAGATTTGAGGAGTTTTACCGACCCGAATATGGATAGTGCCTCGGTGGCTGAAATGAATGTTAAAAACCTTTACACGGCAAAAGGTGTTTTTGAATTTAAAGAAGATTCTGCCATGATTAATACGAGTGGGCTTTTCAAAGGCACGCTTCAAATGGAGTTTGCGGAGTATAACGCAGATAAACCGCAATTGTGGTTTTACTCGGCGGGCATGTACGCTACGGACGGGCGTGGCACACCGGGCTATCGTTTAGACGGCACTTGGACGAGTTTTAAAAACCCAAACATGGTAAAACCTGTCATTTGGGCAAGAGATTTATTTAGTTTTGCGAATGACATTTTGAAAGATTTTGCTATGGGTGAGCGTGATGTTGAAATAAGTCCGCAGTATAGAGATTTGGGTTGGGCAGATTTTTGGGAGAATGATGAATGGTGGCATGAAACACCTAAGATGTAAGAATTTAAGACGTTAAGATTTTAGGATTTTAAGATTTCAAGTTCTCGACTTTGGATTATTCGTAATACATTCGTCACATTTTAAATCCTAATTTTTTAAATCTTAAATTAACGAGAAAATGCACAATTTTAAAGAACTCAAAATCTGGCAAAACGGAAGACAATTTGTAAAAGACACGTATCAATTAACGTACAGTTTTCCAAAAGAGGAATTATTTGGATTAACTCAACAAATGCGTAGAGCATCTGTTTCAATCCCGTCTAATATTGCGGAAGGATGTGGGAGAAATACTGATAAGCAATTGATACATTTTTTAGATATTGCAGTAGGGTCTGCTTATGAATTAGAAACTCAAATTATCCTTGCATCAGATTTAGACTATATTTCTGAACAGAAAATGGCAGAAATGACTAACTTTTTGAGGAATTTGCAACAAATGATTATCAGTTTTAAGTTGAAATTAGAATCAAATCTTAAGTAATTGATTTTGAATTTTAGGATTTTACGACTTGTCTTAAAATCCTAAAATCTTAAAATCTTAAAATCTTTTTACATGCAAGAAGCATATATCGTAGCGGGCTTTCGCTCGGCAGTAGGAAAATCAGGTCGTGGCGGTTTTAGAAACCACCGTTCAGACGATTTAGCCGTTGAAATCATTGATGCACTCATGAAAAGTGTGCCACAAGTGGAACGCAGTTTGGTGGATGATGTCATCGTCGGATGCGCCAATCCAGAAGGCGAACAAGGGTTGCAAATTGGTCGTCAAATCTCGGTTCGGGTTTTGGGACGTGATGTGCCAGGGTTTGTGATTAACCGTTATTGCGCTTCGGGATTGGAAGCCATTTCGATAGCCGTTGCGAAGATTCGGGCGGGTATGGGCGAGATTTATGTCGCAGGTGGCACGGAAAGCATGAGCATGATTCCGATGACAGGTTATAAACTCGCACCGTCTTATGAAGTGGCGAGAGACACGCCCGACTACGTGGTAGGCATGGGTTTGACGGCAGAAGCGGTGGCTAAAAAATTCAATATCAGCCGTGAAAAAGCGGATATGTATTCTTACAATTCGCACGTGAAAGCGGCGGCGGCAATTGATGCAGGTCGTTTTAAAGACGAAATCATACCCGTGACGGTGGAAGAAGTTTTCGTATCGGATGATAAAAAACAATCTAAAAAATTCATCGTGGACACCGACGAAGGTGTGCGTAGAGAAACCACGGCGGAAGGCTTAGGCAAATTGCGGGCAGCTTTTGCCAACGGCGGTGTAGTGACAGCGGGTAACGCTTCGCAAACGTCAGATGGTGCAGCTTTCGTTTTGGTGGTGAGTGAAAACATGGTAAAATCGTTGGGTTTGACACCCATTGCTCGCTTGGCAAGTTGCTCGGTGGCGGGTGTAGAGCCTATCATCATGGGTATTGGGCCATGTGCAGCGATTCCAAAAGCCTTGAAACAAGCGGGTTTGACGTTGGATAAAATTGATTTAATTGAGTTGAACGAAGCCTTTGCTGTTCAAGCCTTGGCAGTGATGCAAGAATCAGGCATCAATCCCGACATCGTGAATGTGAACGGCGGTGCTATTGCATTGGGTCATCCACTCGGTTGCACGGGAGCGAAATTATCGGTTCAGTTGTTCAACGAGATGCGCCGTCGGGGTAATAAATATGGTATGGTTTCGGCGTGTGTGGGCGGTGGTCAAGGCATTGCGGGGATATATGAATTGTTGAACTAAGAACTGTAATAATGGTAATACTAAAACGTCATAAATAATTGATTATCAATTATTTATGACGTTTTAGTATTACCATTATTGCAGTTAAACTTTGAGTATATGATCAACTCTTGTTTAGTCTTGGCTAACAAAATCGTACGTGATTTTCTGAGTAGTAAATTAGGCAACGATAATATCCATATTGTATTACAGCACAAAATTTTATTCAGATGTTTCTATTTTTCCTATTTTTCCTATTTTAGGTATTCACCAATTATAAAAACTTATTAATGGAATAATGAATGTGTGAAACTATATTGAAAATTTGAAAAATTACTCCATAATCTTCTCTTTGTCTTTTTTCTCCAATTCTAAAACTGTTTTTTGCAGTTGGGGTAGATTTTTAAAAACGGCATAAGACCTTAAATAATCATAATAATTAATCGCTGGATAACCAAAGAGTTTACTGTTCGATTCTGCATTTCGGATGACGGCGGATTGTCCTTGTATCTGAACATTGTCGCCTAAAGTTAAATGCCCAATAATGGCAGCTTGACCACCGATGAGACAATTTTTGCCAATTTTTGTACTACCTGCGATGCCCGCTTGCGCCGCTATTACTGTGTTTTCTCCTACGTCAACATTGTGTGCAATTTGAATCAAATTATCCAATTTTACCCCTTTGCGAATGAATGTTGAGCCAATACTGGCACGGTCAATGGTCGTATTTGCTCCTATTTCAACATTGTCTTCAATAATCACATTACCCGTTTGAGTAATCTTTTTATACGTTCCGTCTTCTTGCGGCACAAAACCAAAACCATCTGCCCCAATCACCACGCCTGCATGTATGATGTCGTTATTTCCAATTTTACATTCGTGATAGATTTTCACGCCTGCATAAATCAAGTTATTCGTGCCAATGGTTGTGTTTTTACCTACGTAAACGTGTCCTTTTAAAACACAGTCATCACCCACAAATACGCCTTCTTCGAGGATACAAAAATCGCCAATAGAGACATTTTTACCCAGAAATACTGAGGGGTGTATGCTTGCTTTGTCTGATACAACTCTTTGACTATCAATGTGTTGCGACCCAAATTTCTCCAACAAAAAAGCCAATGACGCATACACATTCTCCACCTTAATCAGCGTTGGTTTAATGGCTTTTTTAGGTATAAAATTTTTATCAACCATTAAAATTGAAGCCTCCGTGGAGTAGGCATAATCCTCATATTTGGCATTACCCAAAAAACAGATTTCTTCGGGTTGCCCCGATTCAATTTTGCCTGGACGGGTCACAAATACTGAGGGGTCGCCCTCGATGGTGCCGCCCAATAGTTGTGCTAATTCTGATGCAGTTACTTTCATGCTCAAAAGTAAATCAGATTGGATAGAAATAATCAGAATGAAGGATTTTTTTAAGAGATTGGATAGAATTACACTTAAAAAATGCCTGTAACATGAATACTTTACAAACTTATCTTAAATTCGCCATGTTTGGAGAAATATTTACTTTTCTCATAAGGCACAATATATATGGCATTTTTTAAATTTGGGAAAACAACTTCGGAAAAAATCACCGATGAGGAAATCGTAGAGCGAGTCCTCAACGGGGAACAGCATTTGCTCGAAATGCTGTATGACCGTCATTCTCCTAAAATTTTCCACAAATGCCTTAGCTTGATCAAAGACCGTGAAGCTGCCAAAGATTGCACCCACGATATTATTGTTAAAGTTTTTATGAACCTCGCAAATTTCAAGGGTCGGTCGGCATTTTCACTTTGGGTTTATTCCATTACCTACAATTATTGTATGGACTATCTCTCAAAACAAAAGAAAATGAATTTTTCGGATGTCTCAGATTATGAATACGACAACCTTCCAAATGATGATTCCTCGCTCGAAAACAAACTGCTTCAAGACCTTAAATTGACCCAACTCGAAACCGTTTTCGAGAAGCTCAACACCGATGATAGGATGCTCTTGATGATGCGCTATCAAGACGGTATGAGCGTCAAAGACATTTCTGAATCTTTAAATTTGGGTGAATCGGCCATCAAAATGCGCCTCAAACGAAGCCGTGATAGATTGGCTGATTTGATTGAAGAGCTGGAGCGAAAAACCAAATAAGTAACAATTAGAATTTAAAATTAACTCTTTGAAAATCAGGTATTTATGATTTTGAAATCTTTAAGTTATTTTTTAAGCGTTACTAATTCTACTTTGGCACTTTATGCCCACTGAAAAGGACTAAAAGGATTGATTTAATTTTTGAATAGAAAAATTGAAAATTTTTCTATTCAAAAATTAAATCAATCCGAAAAAATAACCCCCAAGCACGCCTTTTATGCGCAGCATAAAACAGTGAGTGTAAAGTGCCAAAGTAGAACTAAGTCATTGATTCTTAATTATATACACTTTAAAACAAAAAATAGTTGAAAATACTGAGGGGGTAAGTTTTGGTTTATTAAAAAAAATTAAAATCATGATGGAAAATAAATTGGCTAACCTATTCCGACAAATGGGGGACAGAAGCGAACTACTGGAGGTGCCCGATTTGAAACTCAAGGACGCTGTTTTCAGCACCGTGGATGCTACAAGCTTGATTGCAGACATCGTCGATTTATTTACATTTAAATTTCTTGAGACTCAAACAGAGGTAATTGATAATCTCCCCAATGCGGGTGATTATGGTGATGAAAAACAGAAACTATTAAAATTTTTTGAAAAAAAATACACCAAAAAAAACTCAAACCCTGAGGGGGATGACGAGTTTTAATTTTTTTATTCAAAAAATATTTTGACTTAAAATAAATTTTGTCAATACGCATAAATCATTGATAATGAATACATTAGAAAAAATTTGGTACCTGTTTACACAATCACTCACAGTGTTTGCTGATAAATTTATGGAAACAATTCCAAGCCTATTGGGTGGAATTTTAGTCTTCGTAGTAGCTTGGCTTTTAGCAAAACTGATTGCGGGTGGCTTTGAGCGATTACTCCGAATTGTCAAATTTGACCAATTGGCGGAGCGTGTCAAAATCACCTCTTTTTTAAATCAAGCGGGTATTCAGATGTCGCCGAGTGCCATTATTGGGCGATTTATTTATTGGATTTTTGTCCTCCTCATCATTGCCTCAGCTGCCGAGACGCTCAGTTGGCGACCAGTCTCGGAACAAATTACAAAATTCATTGACTATGTGCCAAACCTCATAACGGCCATTTTAGTCTTTATAGTGGGTGCGTACCTCGTCTCGCTTGTGCGTGATTTTATTCGCAGTTCCACAGGTTCGTTGGGCATCAGCACTGGACGAATTTTGAGTTCTGTCATTTATTATGTCTTGTTCATCATGGTCATTTTAACGGCTATGGATCAAGCAAAAATTGATACTCGAGTGCTTTCCACCAACTTGGTTATTGTCATCGGCGCCATTATGCTCGCCGCTGCCGTTTCTTATGGCATTGCTTCACGAGATGTTTTGGCAAATATCTTGGCAGGTTTTTTCAATAAAAGAACTTTTCAAAAAGGGATGGTAATAGAGGTGGACGGCATCAAAGGCATCATTACTGAAATGACAAACATAGCTGTGACGATACAAGTGTCTGAAAATGAACACGTTGTGATTCCGATGCAAGAGTTGATGAAAAATAAAATAAAAATTATTAGCTGAATTATTAAGGAATGAAACAGAAATAAAGTCCACCATTTAGTGATGCTTGCAGCTTCATCAAGCCAGAGGCATGAGAGAATTATTTTTTTGAGTAAGCCCTTATATTTTTCAAGTAATATCGGGCTTTACATTAAAAATAGAATGTCTTAATCGTAAAAAGAATCTTATAAATGGTGGAGTTTATTTCTGTTTCATTTTTTATAGTTAATAATAAATATTTATTTCAT
>JAYTMW010000669.1:0-8775 GCA_043728105.1 Saprospiraceae bacterium
AAATGCGTCAATTCGCTTGTGCCAAATGTGCCCGTATAAGGCGCAATACCCACCAACACACGTGGGCGGCGAGGACTCTGAACAGTAGTAGTCGTTTCCATAACGTCCATTTCTTTTAGATTTATGGTTAAATAATGATAATAGTATTGAGTAATTAGTATTGCGTATTGAGATTGTGTAAAATAAATTAAGAAGTGCTAATACACATGAGGCGTTTGAAGAAAGTTGTATCCTTTGATTTTAGAGGAATTAGACCCCTCAGTATTTATAGCAAAAAGCGTACTTTAAATGATTTTTTTTATTAATTTCTTAAAAAAAATAATCGTACACCAATGAAAGTTTGACTTGCAGGAGTTTAGAAGGTTTAATTTCGGTTTTAAATATTTATTTTTTCAGAACGTACCACACCCAATTAAAATTATGTATAATCTTATTTTTAAGATAAAAATTTTACAAAATACTGCACAAAGGTTAGTAATACTCAAATCAAGGCAATTGAGCCAAATTATTTTATTAAAACAAAAGAACAAACAAAATATAATTCTTAGTTAAAATAAAAAAAATCAGCGTAATCAGCTAAATCAGCGGTTAAAAAAACATCAGTCCGCCAAATTTGGGAAAAAAGCATCTTTGAAAAACTCAATTTGCGGCTCATGCGACCCCCTCAGTATGATGCTCACAACATCAAATCGGATGAGCCAATCATGCCCACTTTTGTGCATGTAGGCAATCGCCGCCCGACTCAATAAAGACCGTTTTTTAGCATCAATGGCTGCCTCTGGTCGTTCAAAATAATCATCGGAACGGGTTTTCACTTCCACGAAAATCATCGTTTTATTGTCCATGCCGATAATATCCACCTCCGCCCGCCCGTGTCGCCAATTGCGTTCTAAGATTGTGATACCTTGTTGTGCTAAGAAATCGGTGGCTAAGTCTTCGCCCTTCTTGCCTGTTTCGTTGTGTTTTCCCATAGATTTTGTATTTTGCGCCTTCTTTTATTTTTAAAAATGATTGTTATTGTAGCATTCATTAATCGAGAATAAAATTAGAAAAAATTGTTGTAAATCCCCTTTTTAAAACCAAATTGGGTCTTTTGAGCCACGAATTTTGCTAATTTACGAATTTACGAATTTTATTTTTTAAATATTCTGTATGAAATCATCCGCTTACGAAGTCCTCAAAATCAAAGATTATCGTAGTTACATCATTGCTCGCACCTTCATCACTTTTGGGGTCAATGTCTTAGGCACGGTCGTAGGTTGGCAGGTTTATGCCTACACGCAAGACACATTTTCATTGGGTTTAATCGGTTTAGCGGAGTTCATTCCGTTCCTTTTTGTCACCCTCGTTGGTGGCTACATTGCAGACATTATTGACCGAAAAAAGATAATGCAAACGTGTATTTTTCTTTATGCCGTGTGTGCTTTTATGTTATTTATGCTAAGTACAAACTATGCGTATATTATTGAGAATCAAGGTGTTATGCCCATTTATTTTATCATTGGGTTAACAGGTTTGGTACGTGGTTTTTTAGGGCCCGCCCAATCCGCATTTGCCGCACAACTTGTTCCGCCAGAGCTTTATGCCAGTGCTGCCACGTGGAGTACCATGAGTTGGCATCTTTCGAGCATCGGAGGCCCTGCCATTGGTGGCTTACTTTATGGTTTCACAAAAGGCCCGTGGACATCTTATGCGATTGTTACGGCGTTGGCGTTGATTGGTTTAGCTTTTCTTTTTACGATAAAAAGTAGGCATGTAGAGAAAAAAAATGAGCAAAATACTGAGGGGGTAAAAAAAGAAGGCTTTTTTGATAGTGTGGGCGTGGGAATGAATTTTGTTTTCAAAAATCAAGTTATTTTAGGTTCATTGGCTTTGGATATGTTTGCAGTTTTGTTTGGTGGGGCAGTAGTTTTGTTACCCGCTTTTGCCAAAGATATTTTGCAATTGGGTCCCGAAGGTTTGGGTATCATGCGGGCAGCACCTGCGGTAGGGGCGTTGCTTATGGCTATCATTTTAGTCAATTTTCCCTTGAAAGGCAATGCGGGAAAGATACTTTTATTTGCGGTTGCGGGCTTTGGCGTTTGCACCATTTTGTTTGCCATGTCCACCAATTTCTGGTTTTCGCTCTTGATGTTGGCAGGCACGGGCTTTTTTGATAACGTCAGTATGGTCATCAGAGGCACGGTCATTCAGTTGTTTACGCCCAACGAAATGCGTGGTCGAGTGTCTGCGGTGAATAGTCTTTTTATAGGTTCGTCCAATGAGTTGGGTGCATTTGAATCGGGTGTGGCGGCAAAGTTTATGGGCTTGGTGCCGTCCGTCATTTTCGGTGGCATGATGACGCTTTTGGTGGTTGGGGTTACGTGGGTTAAAGCACCTAAGTTGAGGAATTTGGATAAATTGGGTTAGAAAGATAACTTACTTTCTTAAATGTTTTTTCTTCATATCTTCGTGAGAAATCCAATTGGTAGGATCATAAGTTTCTTGTAAAGATTCTAAAAGTTCTGTTTCTTGTTCAATAGTTAAATTGTAATCAGTTGTTTTTACGTCTATATTTTCACGTAAAAATTCAAGCATTCTTAATGCTTTTTTTTCATCTTGAACAGACAAAATAATTTCAAACAATTCTACTTTAAGTTCTGATAGAGTCATTTTATAATTTTGAATTTTAATTTAAAAGCAAAATAGCACTTTTTATCAAACTTTAACGTAATCTTGACAACTTTATAATAGCATTTAAAATAAATTAACCTTAATTTTGTATAAAATTAAAAAGTTTGAAAAGCATTTTAAAAAATATAACTGTTGCCTTCTTACTCATTGTCGTCTCGATTTCGACAATGGGTTTTAGCGTCAACACCTTGTATTGTTTCTGCATGAATCAATACGAGGCATCGCTTTTCAACATTGAACACACATGCAAAAACGCTATTGACCACGAAGAAGAAGAAGACCTAAAAGACCTTGCTCCTTGCTGTAAAAAAGCAATGGCTTGCGCCAAAGCAAAACAACATGAAGACAGTGGTTGTACGAAAAAAGAAAAGAAATTTTTTAAGGCTAATTTAAAATATTTAGAAATAAAAAAAGCACAACTCGTTGATATTCAATGGGTTATGACTGATGTACGATGTACGGTGTTTCATGTACGTCTTGCTACTTCATCGTACATCTCACCTCAAACATCTTACCTCAATTACCGACCACCCCCTCAGTATTTTGGTCGAGATTTGCTTAATTTCATTCAAGTTTATCTTTGTTAGATTTTTGATTGATACTCATTATTTTACTCGGAAAGTCATTTTAATGCTTCTTCCAAGTAGTTAATTTTTATTCAATTTTAAAATTTAAAAAAGATAAAACAATGAAAAATATCGTGTCTATCCTTAGCTTCATAGCTATCCTTATATGCTCAAATTCAGTTTCAGCGCAAACTGTAAAATCCACTCAAAAGAGCGTTGCACCGCCCGTTACTGAAACCCTGAAAGTCAGTGGCGTATGTGGCATGTGTAAAAAACGCATCGAAAAAGCCGCCTTCGGAGTCAAAGGTATCGAGTCCGCAAAATGGGATGCCAAAACCCAACTACTCACCGTCACTTTCGACTCAAAAAAGACCACAAAAGATGCTATTGCCAAGCGCATAGTAGCTTCTGGTCACGATGTCGAAATGGTGAAAGCGGCTGATAAATCTTACGCAAAATTGCCTGAGTGCTGCCAGTATCGTGATGGTGCGAAGTGTGAGCATTAATGTATCGGCGGTTTTAACCGCCGAATTTTGCCTATTTTTCACAAATCTAAATCACTCAATTAAGGTGTCATTGCGAGGAGGTACGACGAAGCAACCTGTTAAGCAACTTCCGATTCCCTTCGCCAAGCCAACGTGTCATTGCGAGGAGGTACGACGAAGCAATCTGTTGCATTTTGCAGAGTTTCGTCTTTAATTTAAGCAGATTCCGTGGTAATTCTAACAGATTGCTTCGTCGTGCCTCCTCGCAATGACACATTGGTTTGGTGGAAGAGTTTGGAAGTTATCATGCGTTATTTCTAAATGTATAAACAAATGATTATCAAGCTGTTAAAAAAGATTTTCAAAAAATTATTTGTCAAAAAATGCTGTCAGGACTAACCCCCTCAGTATTTGGCATATATATAGATATAAAAAATCATGCGTATTCATAAAATAGTATTCATATTGCTGTTTGCCTTTTTCTCAAATGGTGCTTTCCTCACGGCGCAAAGCGTGAAAGGCACGGTAAAAGATGAAAAAGGACAACCCATCATCGGAGCGCACGTCTATTGGATGGACAAAAGCGCAGAGGTTTTGACAGACGAAAACGGTCTATACGACCTCCCTCGAAAGTCGAAATCAACGATGATTCACGTCGAGTTTGTCGGTTTTGAAATGGTGATGCTTACCTTGACGCAAGACCAAACCGAAGCCAATTTTGTGATGAAAGAACCCAAACAACTCAACGCCGTGGAAGTCAGCGGACGCAGAGGTGACAATCGAGTTTCGACCCTCGATGTACATAATGTGGAGAAAATCACGAGCAACGAACTCCGAAAAGCTCCTTGTTGCAACCTTTCCGAAAGTTTTGAAACCAACGGCACCGTTGACATCCAATACGCCGATGCCATCACGGGCGCAAAGGAAATTCAGATGCTCGGACTGAGGGGTATCTACACGCAACTCATGGTCGAAAATCGCCCCGACTTTTACGGTTTGGCGATGCCTTATGCGTTGGAATATTTGCCTGGCACGTGGCTGAAAGGCATTGACATTAATAAAGGTGTCGGCAGCGTGAAAAACGGTTTTCAATCCATCACGGGTCAAATAAATACGTCGCTCGTGCAGCCCGCCGAAGATGCACCCGTTTTCGTCAATCTTTTTGGCGAAAGCACGGGGCGCATGGAAGCCAATGTGCATTTGAATAAAGTGATGAGTCAAAGTTTTGCGCATCAATTGCTTTTGCACGGTAGTACGCTTCAAAATAAAATTGATAGAGACAATGATAATTTTTTGGATATACCTTTGAAAAAACAATTTAATGGTATGTATCGAGCGTTTTATTCGGCTAAAAATATTGAAAGTCAATTCCAATTCCATGCCTTGACCGAAGAGCGAAAAAGCGGACAACTCGTTGAAAATAAAGGACTTACAAATCCATTTTTAATTAATGCGAAGAACAATAGAGTATCGGGCGGTTTGAAATTAGGGTATATTGGTTTTGAAAAACCCTACAAAGGTTTGGGTTCGCAATGGACAGCGACCTACCATGACGTAGATGCTTTTTATGGAAAAAATAAATATTTGGGTACGCAAAATAGCTATTACGGCAACGTCATTTATTCAACCATTATTGGCACTACGGATAATAAAATCACCTTTGGTAGCTCACTCCAATACGATGATTTTCAAGAAAAACTGAACGACCGTGACCTCTCTCGCACGGACATATACACGGGTGCATACGGAGAATATGTGTATAGCCGACCCAACATTGAGGGCTACAACGACATTACTTTGGTTGCAGGACTGAGGGGTGACTACCACAATCGTTTTGGTTTTGTGGCTACGCCTCGTATTAATTTTAAATACAATTTTAACGAAGGTGATGTGGTGCGTCTTGCGGCAGGTCGTGGTTGGCGGGTGGCTAATCCAATTGCGGAAAATGTGGCATTTTTGGCAACGAATCGTCAAATCATCATTGCGCCTGATTTGAAGCCCGAAGATGCTTGGAATTTTGGCATCAATTTCGTTAAAACGTTGAAAATCAGCAAGTTACGTGAGTTGCGTTGGAGCGTGGATGCGTACAGAACACAGTTTACAAATCAAATAATCACGGATATTGAAAGCGATTACAACAAAGCCCAATTCTATAATTTGAATGGTCAATCGTATTCCAACACCATTTTGACCATGATAACGGCCGAAATACTGAGGGGCCTCGATGTAAAATTAGCCTACAAATTCAACGATGTAAAGACCACTTATCAAGGCAAATTAGCGGAAGTGCCTTTGGTGGCGCAGCACCGTGGCTTGGTTTCGGTTGATTTTAAAACGGCCAATAAGAAGTGGATGTTCAACGCTACAACCCAAATTGTGGGCCCGCAACGTTTGGCAGACAGGCATTATTTGCCGCCACCATATCATCAGCACGTCTTAGATTATTCACCTGTTTATACCATTTCAAATTTTTCAATCAATCGTTTTTTCAAAACATTTGAGGTGTATGGCGGTGTCGAAAATCTTTTTGAATACACCCAACACATGCCCATTATTGCGTGGGAAGAGCCAACGAGCGCATATTTTGATGCCACACAGGTGTATGCACCGATGATGGGGCGACGGATTTATATGGGTTTGAGGGCTCGATTTGGAGGGAAATAAAAAAATAGGCTACTCAAACCGAGTAGCCCATTTTTTTTTAATAAACAAACTAAAATAAAGCAATTTGCACTTAGATTGATACAAAAATTATTAATTTCTTTTTTGATTAGTTGATGTATTTACACGATTGGGACACGTTTTCATTTTAATATCCTAAGAAGTTATACAGGATTTTGGCAGCAAAATTATCTACTTTTTCTGCACCAAAAAATAAGGCATATTACGTATTTTTTAATCTCTCCAAAGAGAATGCGTATTTTTTAAATTTTCTATCAATTCCTTTCCTAAAACGTTTACTTTTGCAACTCTTTTTGAGGAATACGTTTAAAAATCAAACAAAAAAGTCTTCAAAAATCGGCTTAGTAAAGTAAACAACAACATTATGGCTAAAAAATTTAACGTTACAGGTCTTTGTTTTGCCGATGAACATTACATGGCGGATGTGTCGGATAAATTAAAAAGTACGCTCAAAATGGTGCATGACGGTGATTATTTTATCATCAATCGCCCTCGGCAGTATGGCAAAACAACGACTTTATATGCCTTAGAAGAAATGCTTGAAAAAACGGAACAATACCTTGTTTTCAATGTCAGTTTTGAAGGCATTGGTGATGCTATTTTTGAAGATGAACAATTGTTTGCTTCTGGTTTTTTTAATCTTTTGGCAAGACGAATTCCCAAAAAACAACCTGCAATTTTTAAGTGGATGACTGAAATTGTGCCAACTATTAAGACCCTTTTTGACCTTTCAATAGCTATTACAGATTTGGCTGAAAAAACTACTAAAAAGTTGATTTTATTGATTGATGAGGTAGATAAAAGTAGTAATAATCAACTGTTTGTGAGTTTTCTTGCTATGTTGAGGCATAAATATTTGGATAGACGCAGTGAAAAAACGTTTCATTCCATCATTTTGGCGGGCTTGCATGACGTTAAATCTTTGAAACTGAAAATACGTTCCGATGAAGAACAAAAATACAATTCACCGTGGAATATTGCGGCTGATTTTAAGGTCAATATGAATTTATTACCCCACGAAATAAAACCCATGCTCGATGACTTTGCTCATGAAAAAGAGGTAAAAATAGACACCCAAGAGATGGCTGATGGTTTGTTTTATTATACTTCGGGCTATCCTTTTTTAGTGAGTAAGTTGTGTAAAATACTTGATGAAGATATTTTGCCAACAAAAGAGGTAAAAGAATTAACAAATCAAGACCTTGAACAGAGCGTTAAAAAAATGGTAGCAGAATCAAATACCAATTTCGAATCGCTTATCAAAAACTTAGAAAACAACCCCAAATTATACGATTTGGTCTATGATGTGGCGGTAGAAGGATTGTCTGTTGACTATAATTTTAATGAACCCACTAATAATTTGGGTGTTTTGCACGGTATTTTTTCGGAAAGCAAACGGCTTTCTATTCACAATCGAATTTACAGCGAAGTGATTATCAATTACATGACTGCCAAAATGAGCCGTGACCGAAGGATACCTCATCATTTTTGACCATAAAGAAATAAAAACGTGGCAGTCGGAATGGATTAATCACGAAGGCAAAAAGATTTTTATGGTTTGGGTTTAAACAATTTGAGGAAAAATGAGTAAAATATGATGCCTTTGGCTTCATCAAGCTGAAAGCATGACTGAGGGGCCTCTTTTTTTATAAACAATTGACAATCAAGCATTTACGATTCTAAAATCTAAAATCTTTTATCTAAAATCTCAATATAAATTATGTACAGAACTCATAATTGCGGCGCACTCCGCATGGCAGATGTAGGCAAACAAGTAACTTTAAGTGGGTGGGTGGATATTACCCGTAAGTTTGGCCCCATGACTTTCGTGGATTTGAGAGACCGCTACGGCATCACGCAAGTTGTTTTTGAAAACAATGAGGCTTTGAACAAACAAGCCGAAGAATTGGGTCGTGAGTATGTCGTCACGGTCAAAGGAACGGTGCGTGAACGGACGAGCAAAAACGCAGGTCGTGCTACGGGCGATATTGAAATTATGGCGACAGAATTGAGTGTTTTAAACGTGTCAAAAACACCGCCTTTCACCATAAAAGACGAAACGGACGGCGGCGACGACCTTCGCATGAAATACCGTTATTTGGATTTGCGCCGTGGGGCAGTTCAAAAAAACTTGTTTTTCAGAAGTCAAGTGGCGATTGAGACCCGTAAATATTTGGCAAATCAAGATTTTATTGAGGTAGAAACACCCAATTTAATCAAATCTACGCCCGAAGGCGCACGGGATTTTGTGGTGCCAAGCCGCATGAATGCTGGTCAGTTTTATGCTTTGCCCCAGTCGCCACAAACCTTCAAACAGTTGTTGATGGTGGGCGGAATGGATAAGTATTTTCAAATCGTAAAGTGTTTTC
>JAYTMW010000670.1:0-6355 GCA_043728105.1 Saprospiraceae bacterium
ACGGTGGGCGTTTTGATTGAAACTTTCGACGAGCCACCTTCAATTATGACTACTTATAATTTTCCGTATTATGCCGAATTTTTGGATAAATATGGCTTCAGAAAAATGACTGATTTATTGAGTTGGAAAGTTTTTACGAACAATTTACCACAAGATGTCATGGAGTTTTCGGATAAATTAGAAAAAAGGCTCAATGATAGAGGCATCACGATTCGTAATTTGAATATGAAGAAATATGCGGAAGAAATTGAGCGTATTTTTCCAATTTACAACCAATCATGGGCTGAAAACACGGGTTTTGTACCCATGTCGGATGCCGAAGTACGCCAATTGGGTAGCGATTTAAAGATGATTGTGGACCCGACTTTTGTTTATTTGGTAGAAAAAGAGGATAAAGTAATTGGCATTGGCATCACCATTCCGAATGTCAATGAAATTCAAATTAATGTTAAAAAAGGTAGGCTTTTCCCTTTTGGTGCGATTAAAATTTTGACGGGTTTGAAGAAAATTAAATCAGTGCGCATTTTAGCATTGGGTACTTTAAAAGAATATCGCCGCATGGGCATTGACGTGGTTTTATACGTCCGAAACATGAAAGCCGCTTTGGCAAGAGGCATGGATTACGGCGAAGCATCGTGGATTTTAGAAAACAACGATGCTATGAATCGTGCTTTGGAACACATCAACGGTAAGGTTTTCCGCAAGCATCGTTTGTATGAAAAAGAAATTTAAAAAAATGAGTATCGAGTAGAAAGTATTGAGTATTGAGACACGCCCTCAGCATTTTTATGGAAAAATCTATAAAATATCGTGCGTGCGTCTCAATACTTTCTACTCAATACGCTCTACAAAATTACTATGAAAAAAATATTAATAACAGGCGCAAGTGGTTTCATTGGCAGCACTTTGGTTGATGCTGCACTCGCAAAAGGTTGGGAAGTCACCGCCGCTATTCGCCCAACCAGCGACAAGTCCTTTCTCCAAGACCCTCGCATCCAATTTTTAGAATTGAATTTTAAAAATGAAAAGGATTTAACCGAAAAGTTACGCAACGCAGGACGCTTCCACTACGTCATACACAACGCGGGTACGACCAAAGCGGTGAATCGAGAAGGTTATATTGATGTCAATTCGGGTCATACACAAAGGTTTGTTGAGATTTTGAGACAAGCGGATATTAAGCCCGATAAGTTTTTAATGGTCAGTAGTTTAGCCGCAATGGGCCCTACCACGGGCGATATTTTACTTCATCCAAAAACCAACCCGATGCCCGTGACGGCTTATGGAGAAAGTAAATTGGAAGCGGAAAAATATCTCGAAAGCCTAACCGATTTTCCGTGGGTGGCGGTGCAGCCTACCGCCGTTTTTGGCCCACGTGACAAAGAGATTTTTATGTTTATTGATCTTATGTCAAAAGGTTTTGAGTTTTATATTGGCACTAAACAACAAAAGTTGAGTTTCATTTACTCAAAAGACCTTGTTGATTTGATGATGTCGGCACTTGAAAAAGGGCAAATTGGCAAAAAATACATCGCTGCCGACGGCAAAAATTATACAACCGATGATTTGGGTAAAGCCACTAAAACGGCTATTGGCAAAAAAACGTTGAAAGTGAAGATACCCCTCAGTATTGTGGGCGTTTTGGCATATTTTACGGAAATAATTGGCAAATGGCGGGGTATTGCCCCCATGCTCAATCGTGAAAAAATGAACGAATTGGGTGCTGAAAGTTGGCTCTGCAATGTGGATGAAACGTTTAAAGACCTTGATTTCAAACCAAAATATGACCTTTATTCGGGTATGAAAGAATCCGTTGATTGGTATCAGGCGCAAGGTTGGATAAAATAATTTTTTTTAGAAAAACGAAGAGGTAAAGGGGTGCGTTGATGTAACGTATCGAGTAATTCCAAGGTTATTAATAGTTCGTTTTCCCTTGTAAAAATACTTGATAAGTTACATCAACCCACGATGCCCTACCTCTTCGTTTTCTCTAAAAAAAATATCTAATAGTGAAAAAACGGGCAAAATACTGAGGGGTCCCCTTCACACACAAAAAGCCAAGTTATCCATTCAATAAAACCAAATCCACACCGCACACCGCCCCATATTCCAACTTAACATCAAACGCCTTCGTCAAAGACAGCCCCTGCGCATGAGCCATCAACGCCCGCATCACGCCCGCATGAGTGACAAGGATAACACATTGATTATCAAGCACTTGCAACGATTTTAGAAAAGCAAAAACCCGCTCATTAAGCTCTTCATAACTTTCACCATCGGGTGGATGTGCCGTTACAAAATCATTCATCCAAAGCATCAAATCGTCTTGGGGCAAATCATTCCACGCTCGGTTTTCCCACGCTCCGAAGTTCAATTCTTTGAGCCGAGCCTCCAAATGAACTACTGCATCCAATTTTTCACCTAAAAAATGAGCCAATTTGCCACATCGCATCAACGGACTTGCGTAAATGACCGCCTGTTTTTCGAGTGGTTTCAAAGCCAATATTTTATCCAAAACGGCTTCTCTTTCAACCTCAAAATCAGCCGTTACGTCCAAATCAGTTTGACCATAACAAATACCCTTCAATACTGTTGACGAAGGAAATCCCGCCAAAAGCGGGGAGGGGGTCGTGTGTCGCACTAAAATGATTTCCATATTATCAAGAAAGTTAGATAGATAACGACTTCTGCCACTTGCTGCGTTGCGCCTAAGCAATCGCCCGTGTAGCCGCCAATCCATTTTTTAAAATAGTATTCTAAATATTTTTTCAATAAAATTAAAGGTAAAATAGCACCCAATAACAACGGGTTTTTAAAATAAAACGCCAAAATACTGAGGGGTATCAAACCAAAAAGTGTGGCAATGACAAACTCGATGAATGACAACTTTTTTGCCACGGGTTTTGCCTTCCCGTCATCGTCATTTTCACGGGCGTAATCCATCGTAAAAATCATCCACACCGCCACCCACCGACTCAACGGATGCGCCACCAATAAAAATCCGATCACAAAAAATGGAAAGGCTTTTAAGGCTAAAAACTTTAAAGCCAATATCAAAATCAATCCAATTACGCCGTAAGCACCCATGCGAGAATCTTTCATAATGGTCAAAATTTTCTCCTTCGTCCACCCGCCGCCGAAGCCATCGCAGACATCGCCCAAACCATCTTCGTGGAATGCGCCTGTCATCAAAATGGTAGCTATCATGGACAGAAAAATGGCGATTTCGTCGGGCAAAACAAGTTGCGCCAAACCAAAAATCAAAGCCCCAAATGCGCCCACAATCCACCCGATGAAGGGGAAATAAATGGTCGCTTTGTTCAAAATTTCTTCCGAGTGGTCAATCCAACTTGGGCAAGGAATGCGGGTGTAAAACATGACCGCCGTTAGGAAAACGTGTAGTTGTTTTTTCATTTTGCGCTGTTTTATCACAATCAATTTTTAGGATATAAAACCAATTTAAACCCTTTGTTTTGATAAATGATTTAGAAACGTTATTTTTGTCAAAAATAAATTATTGAAATGGTATCATCATTAAAATTCAACACGCCAAGTCAAGTAAAAAATCTAAAAAAAGTACCTGATAACTTGATTTACGAGACCATTGACGGTCAGCCTTTTTATCGAAAAGGCTACAAACTTGTGTTGAGAAAACTCAAAACGAAAGAAGAAATTATGGGCGTTAGTAAAATACAAGCCAACCTTATTTCCTATATTTTAAGACAACTTTTTCGTTTTTTAAACGAAGATGAATACTATATCCACTGCAATGAAGCGGGCATCCATTTGGGTAAAAATGACAATCTTGCGGGTGATATATTGGTTTTTGACAAACAAATCTTAACCCCCGATTTGATTAATGACAATTACGCCGAAGTACCACCTGTTATCAATATCGAAGTTGATATCAAAGTAGAATTAAATAATGAAGATAGCTTTGATTATATGCACCGAAAAACACAAAAAATGCTTCAATTTGGTACAAAAAAGATGATTTGGGTTCTAAAAAAAACCAAAACTATCATCGTTGCCGAACCCAATGAACCGTGGCAAATTTTAGATTGGTCGAATGATATTGAAATACTGAGGGGTGTCACTTTCAATATTGCTACCTATTTGAAAAAAGAAGGTATTGATATTGATAAATTGGATGATAAACCCAAATCGTAGGAAGATTTAAAATCTTCCTACGATTGCAGCTAATATTCCATCAAACATTACTCACCCCCGCCGATTCAAAACTCGCCATCTCATTCAAAAAAGCCACTGCCGCTTGAATAATCGGATAAACCAAAGCCACGCCCGTGCCTTCGCCGAGACGCAAATTGAGCCGCAAAATAGGCTGAACATCCAAAAAATCCAACATCGCCCGATGCCCAATTTCGTCGCTCAAATGACAAAAAACGCAATAATCTTTAACTTTTGGGTCAATAGCATGAGCCGCCAACAATGCCGATGTAGCGATATATCCGTCAACCAGAACCGTCATGCCTAACTCCGCCGCCGTCAACATTGCCCCCGTCATTGCCGCTATTTCAAAGCCGCCAAAAGTAGCTAAAATATGGAGCGCAGCGACATCCCGATTGCCTTCGGGACTGAGGGGACCCTTTTCAATCGTGTGATTCTCAACCGCTTTTTCCAATATTTTCTTTTTAGCCAAAACCTTTTCGTCATCCAAACCCGTGCCTCTACCCACGCAAAGACCCATTGAAACACCCGTAAATTTGTGCATCAAAACCGCCGCACTCGACGTGTTGCCAATCCCCATTTCACCAAAACCGATGACGTTGCAACCCGTTTTGGCAATTTCTTCAACCACTTCTCGCCCGTGTTTAAGGCATTCCGCAAGCTGTTCGGAAGTCATAGCGGGTTCGTGCATAAAATTTTTCGTTCCCTCGCCTACCCTTCGGCTGCTTATCCGTTCATTATCAATCACGCCGCCTTTCACGCCCACATCCACAACCTTCAAATTGATGCGGTTTTGGTGGCAAAAAACATTGATAGCGGCACCGTTTTGGGCAAAATTCAAGACCATTTGACGGGTCACTTCCGCAGGATATTTGCTCACGCCTTCGGACGTAATACCGTGATCTGCCGCAAAAACAACGATATGTGGATGAACCAATTTAGGCGAAAGTGTCTCTTGAATCAAGCCAATTTGCAGCGCAATATCTTCCAATTGACCCAAAGCACCCGTTGGTTTTGTCTTGAAATCTATTTTGTGTTGTAGTTGCTCTTTTAGGTTTAAATCCACTTGTTTGATGTTCGTTATCATATATAATTTTTATTATTTTATTTCTATTAAAACCAAAACATAAGTTTGGTTTGTCCAAAGAGATAATTAAATTCGCATATTATTTTTACAAAAAAATCATAGTATGTAACGAGTAAAAAAAACATAATCTATTTGAAGATTTTTTTTGAAACACATAGGCACATAGGACACATAGACTAATATATAATTGTTTAATTTTCAATGAGTTATAAGATTTACTCCTAAAAACTATGTGTCCTATGTGCCTATGTGTTTAAAAAAAAAGACCTATTTATTATTTGTTCGTTACTATGATGAAAAAAGAAAAAGAAATAATGCTTGATACACTTTCTGAAAAAGTAAAAAATTTATTGCCTCTTTCGGACAAATTAGTTGAAAAGTTCATTCAAAAAATGGAGCCGATGTCGCCTCTCTTGAAGAGCTATTTTAAAGATTTTTACTCCGCTAAAACAACGGAAGAGCAACAAAAAATCAAGAAATCTTACGTTGCAAAAATGACAACTACTGAAAAAAATGCTTTCGATTTCGAACATTTTGAATGTCTGAAAAGAAATTTAACGACACATTCTATTCAGCAAGTTTCTTAGACTCTCTCACAAAACCATAAGGGCAATGTCGGCAACCACTTTGACAGCAATAACCTCTAAGTATGTGATAGTTTTCGGTAAATACAAAATATTGACCCTCCATATAATAGTGAAAATCTTGCACCAATTCATCGCCTTTCGGGAAGGTTTTACCTGCCAAAAGATTCACTTTTTCGTTCACCGCAGCAAGGCACGACACGCAAAGGCAATCAAAATCAGCTTGCTCCAAAAATGATTTGGTAGCCGCCGAGAGGTTCACCGTCGAGCATTGGCAGTGGTTGGGATTGCCTACTTTGCACTCAAACTCGGTTGCGCAAAATTGGCATATTTTTACTTCATGTTTCATTTATAAATGTCTTATTTGAACACTTTTTTTAGGTTTATACTGTAGTGAAAGTTGTTTTCAGATTGTAGCTTACGGATTTATCCGAACCCGTCGAGACGGATTTATCCGTCGTATTATCCAATTGTACATTTCGACGGATAAATCCGT
>JAYTMW010000671.1:0-6975 GCA_043728105.1 Saprospiraceae bacterium
CATTATTGACATGCGGCAGATAAATCAGCCGCTACATTCGCTTAAAATACTGAGGGGTGTCAAAAAAAATTAAAAAAAAAACTTGCGTCAAGTTCCAAACTCTGTCCATTACCCACAACTTTTAAACATCATAGTTCCGTAGGAACGGTTCATATTGTAGCCGTGGATTTCAATCCACGGTTAGTTACGATTTCGTTTTTTTTAGAGTTCCGTAGGAACGGCGCATGTAAAAAAAGATTATATGTACCGTTCCTACGGAACTCAATTAAATTTTATTCGATTTCTTAACCGTGGATTAAAATCCACGGCTACAATATTGACCGTCTCTACGAGACTTTTAACTCAAAAAAACTTGTGGGTAATGGACAGAGTTCCAAACTTGACGCAAGTTGTAAACGCAATACACAATACTAACTACGTACTACAATTTAATTATTTTCTTAGATATAACATCTTGATTTTCAATCAGTTGTATCAAATAAGCACCTTTGGCAACATTGTGCAAATCAACTGATTTTTGATTCTCTCCTGCCACAACTTTCCAATAATCCGTCAAAACAATGCGCCCCGTGATGTCCGTCAAACGTACTTGAAGGTTGCGTGATTCATTGGAAGCAAGGAAAATATCGGCTCTATCAGACGTTGGATTCGGCGCAATTTTGATGGTGACTTGTGCTGCCAAATCATTCACCGCACTTGTTGATTCTCTCAAATCTATCGTCACCGAACTTGTTCCATTATCACCGCCCGAACTACCGCCTCCGTTCACGGCATTGCCTACGGCATAAAAAGAAACGACACCCTTGCCCGAAGCAGGAGCTTTCCATTTAACGTTGATGATGTTAGAAGTAAGTCTTGCGCTGTGTTCCGCATAGACACGACCATTTGATATTGTCGCAATATTAATGTTTGCCGCTTGCGAAGCGTTAGGTAAAAAACCTTTAACATTTGAGGTATCACTTTTCAAAAGGTCAATCATTTGAAAGCCATACGCTGCGGGCGTTCCTGCACCAGCCGTTATGGTAAGCCGCAAAGTATAAACCCTGTTTGGCTGATAAGATGTAACGACAGTCGTACCAAGAGAATCGAAAACCGCCAAAGTGGCACTTGAATTAAAAGTACCGCCATTGTGGCAATTTTGGCAAGTTAACTCTTTGCCACCACCTTTAATTGGTGCGCCCGTGTAACCGTTACCTTGACCAGAAGCTGCACCACCTGAACTGTTTAAGAATAAAAAAACTGCGCCTAAAAGGGCAAATGTGTAGATTAATTTTTTCATAAAGATGTAGATTTTAGAGTGAAATTTAATTGTATAATCAATTGATAATCAATATTTTAAACTTAGAAAATACGCCAAAGGGGCCCCTCAGTATTTTGAGCATTTTTTTGATAATTACGCCAAGAAAGAAATTAATTGTTAGGAATATCATAATCTAATTCTGGAATTTTCCCTTTCACACCTTTATAGTAACTCAAAATTTGAGGTAAATCTTTTTCATAATCGCCCGTTGGATAAAAGGGGTCGCTGAAACCTATGTTCATCGTTCCGTAATCGAATTTACACATCACAATCGGCACTTTTGCTTTCAAGGCAATATGATAAAAACCCGTTTTTAGTTTCGTTACTTTGTCACGTGTGCCTTCGGGCGCAATCGTAATTTTAAAACTTTCTTTGCCTTCATACAAAGCCGCCACAGCATCCACGAAATTAGTATTTTTACTTCTATCAACTGGAACGCCGCCTAAGGCTCGCATGAGTGGCCCAAAAGGAAACACAAAAAGGCTACTTTTACCTACGTAATGCGTATCAAGATGGATGATGGGCCTGAGTAAGATGCCGATTGGAAAGTCCCAATTAGACGTGTGACCGACCACTATGATAACCGATTTTTTAACTTCCATCGGATATACTTTCTCGAATTTCCAACCCCACAAGGTCTGTAAAAAAAATTTCGCTATTGCTTTTCTCATTTTACTACGGTTTATTAAAAATGTCAGTTGCCTAAAAAAAGGTAAATTTAAAAATTTTCATAAAGATAAATTACTATTATTTTTTAATTATAAAACATTGGTTTACAATACAATATTTCAAAATAACTGATATTACTCGTCAAAATATGATGCCTTTGGCTTCATCAATCTGAAAGCATGACTGAGGGACTCCTTTATTTTTTTTGAATAAAATAATCCTTCAAAACATACATCAAATAAAGCCACGGCGCGCCGTGGAGCAACAAATCGAACCAATCCATCGGCTGCATACCAACGGCACCGCCCATGACCCATTTGATTTTTCCAAACAAATGTGGCTCAGGATTGAAGGGGGCTAAACCCATCGTCAAACACAAAACTATCGCTATGATTAAATTTTGATGCTTCATATCTTAAAAATAATTAAAATAATATAATTTTGCGAGAAATACTGAGGGATTAAACAAATTTAAAAATAATACTTTAATTTCTACAAAATAATATTTTAAAAAACATAAAATATAATACTAAAAATATTTTTAGCGAAAATTCGCTAAACTATTGCATTGTCTAACATTAAGCTATTAAATTTGCAACCGCAAAACAAAACTTTTTCTTTTAAAATGGGTTTAAATTTAACTCAATAACTGCATTACTAATCAAAATCGTATGAAAATACTTGTTTGCGTTTCAAAAACGCCCGACACAACCGCTAAAATTTCCTTCAACGGCGACAGCACCGAGTTCAACGGCGCAGGTGTTCAATTTATTATGAACCCTTACGACGAGTGGTATGCCCTCGTGCGTGCCGTGGATTTGGCCAAAGCAACTGGCGGAACAGTGACACTCATTAACGTAGGCACGGTCGAAGATGAGCAAATCATCCGCAAAGGTTTGGCACTCGATGCCAACGATGCCGTGCGGATTGACATGGCTCCAAAAAGTGCGATGAATACCGCTTTTCAAATCGCCGAATATGCCAAAGCCAATGGTTTTGACCTCATTTTCACGGGCAAAGAAACCATAGATTACAATGGTTCGGAAGTGGCGGCCATGATTGCCGAATATCTGGACATGCCTTTTATTTCCTACGCTTCAACGTTGGAAATGAACGGCAGAACAGCAACCATCGAGCGTGAAATAGAAGGCGGCGTTGAAGTGGTTGAAGTGGATGCGCCTTTCGTTTTATCAGCCGCAAAGGGTTTGGCAGAGCAACGCATTCCGAACATGATGGGCATCATGAAAGCCAAAAGTAAGCCGCTTGCCGTGGTTGCGCCACAGCCTTTTAACGACCTTTCAACGGTGACAAAATTTGATATGCCGCCAGCAAAAGCGGGTGTAAAAATGGTTTCTCCTGATAATATGGAGGAATTGGTGCGCTTGCTACATGAGGAAGCGAAAGTAATTTAACTTTTGGATATTAAGATAAGCGATTTTAAGATTTTAAGATTTTACACTTGTGAAATCCTAAAATCTTAAAGTCCTAAAATCTTGAAATCAATTCATTTTACAATCTAAAATCTAAAAAATATGGCAGTTCTCGTATTTGTAGAATCTCCGAAAGGTAATTTCAAAAAGACGGCTTTCGAGGCTGTTACCTACGGCTCTAAAATCGCCAAAGCACTCGGCACACAGTGCCACGCTTTGACAATTGGCACGGTTAACAACGGTGGTCATTTGGGTCAATATGGTGCCAATGCCGTGCATAATGTAGCGGGCGTTGATGCTTTTGATTCGCAAGTTATCTCAACCATTATTGCGGAAGCGGCAAAGCAAGTGGGCGCAAAAGTGGTCATTTTGAGCCACTCTTCTAACGGCAAAGCGCTTGCGGGACGTGTATCCGTGCGCTTAGGTGCAGGTATGGTTTCAGGCGCAAATGCGTTGCCAAATACTGAGGGGGCCTTCAAAGTGAAGAAGTCAGTTTTCTCGGGCAAAGCCATTGCAGAATATACCGTTACATCAGATATAAAAGTTGTTTCACTCACAGGTAACGCCCTTGCACCCGAAGTCACGGGCAGCGATGTGGCAGTGTCCGCCCTCAACGTGAGCGCACCTGCGAGCCGTGTGCGGGTGAAAGAAGTGAAAACAGCCGAAGGCATCGTACCATTGCCCGAAGCGGAATTGGTGGTGTCGGCAGGTCGTGGTTTGAAAGGCCCCGAAAATTGGGCTATCATCGAAGACTTAGCTACAACTCTGAACGCCACAACCGCTTGCTCTCGCCCCGTGGCGGATGCACATTGGAGACCTCACCACGAACATGTGGGCCAAACGGGTGTCGCCATTCGTCCGAATCTTTACATTGCCATTGGTATTAGCGGTGCGATTCAGCATTTGGCAGGTGTCAACAACAGTCGTGTGATTGTGGTGATTAATAAAGACAGTGAAGCACCGTTTTTCAAGGCGGCCGATTATGGTGTGGTAGGCGATTTGTTTGAAATTGTCCCTCGCTTGACAGAAGCGGTTAAGAAATATAAGGCATCTTAATTAAGATTTTAGGATTTTAAGATTTTAGGATTTTAAGAAAAAATAGAATCTTATAGTCTTAACATCTCTTGTCTTAATGTCAAGAATATTAATGTTTGATAATTAATTGGTTTTTTAAATGCTTAACCCTGCATCGCTTTACGCCATGCAGGGTTCGGTTTTTTAGATAGCCTCTTAGAATGATATTAGATTTTTGGATAAAAGATATTAGATTTTCGGATTTGCTTTTGAAGAAAAGCATCTAAATTTCTTACATCTACTATATTAAAACTAAAATATCATTACTACCATTTTTACGGTACATCAAAGGTAAGTTAACTTTTTAATATTCCAAATTTTTGAACCAGATACCCCCTCAGTATTTTCACATTTTTTTATTAAAAATTAGTAAAAAATGAATGTTTTTGTAGAGATTTTAGGCTATTTTGGAATGTTTTTATGCTTATCGGCTTACACGTTGAATGTGCTTGGCAAGGTATCAGCCGACTCTCGCTACTACTTATTGGCGAATGGATTTGGCGGAGCATTTTTAGTCCTCAATTCCTATTATCATTGGGCGATGCCGTCCGCTATTGAGAATTCCGTGTGGGCAAGCATTGCCTTTTTGGGTTTATTTAGGCGAAAAAAAGATAATATTACGAATGCGTAATTTTTGTAACCCATTGAAAATCAATATTTTAAATCAAATTATATTTTTAGTCTTCTATAAAAAACTATTGTCCTCTTTTTTGGTTTAAATTTTTCGGGATTAAATGTTAACTTTGCAATCCAATTTTGCGTTAGATTTAGTTAGAAATTTTTCAATAAATGGGGCGATAAATAATTGATTGTGAAATTACTATTCTATTTATTCTAACCAAATTCTATCTATTCTGATTTAATTTTTGTTGAGTGAAAAAAGATATTTAATAGCGTCCTTATACCTCAATTGACCCGATTTTACGACCCAATATGAAAAAAATTGCATTAGATATAGTCGGCTTGCAGCCGAGCATGACCCAAACGCACAACTACGCCGTTGTGTTGGGTGAGCGCAATGGTAATCGTCGCCTACCCATCATCATTGGTGCGTTTGAAGCGCAGGCCATTGCGGTTGCCGTTGAAAAAATGTTGCCCAATCGCCCTTTGACGCACGATTTGTTCAAAAGTACGATGGATACCTTTGGCATTGATGTCCGTGAAGTCATCATCAGCAATCTTTTGGATGGTGTTTTTTATGCCCGCTTAGTGTGTGTGAAAGATGGTGAATCCTTTGAAATTGACTCTCGCACGAGCGATGCGTTGGCAATAGCCGTGCGTTTCACGTGTCCTATATATACGTATGAGTTTATTCTCGAAGCGGCGGGTGTTGTGTTAGAAGAATCGGAAGAGCCGAGTACCACCGCAGGTAGTAGCAAAGCCACAAGCAAGACGAAAAGCACAGGCAGCACGGGCGGCGGCAGAGCATCCGACAGCCGCAGCCAATTATCGCATCTAAGCCTCGATGAGCTCAACCGCATGTTAGACGAAGTTTTGGCCAATGAAGATTACGAACAAGCGGCTTTGATTCGTGATGAATTAAAGAAAAGAGAAGGATAGTTTTTGAATGATAAATGATGAGTTATGAATATTTGTAAGTCATTGATTATCAATTTTTTATAAAAATACTGAGGGGTCAAACGTTGCGATGTTTGGCCCCTCAGTATTTTTGAGAAAAATTGGTAATTATCAAATAACATTCAAATCTACGTACTCTAATTTTAGATAAGTCGCATCCAAATGATGAAAGTCTTTATCCGTAGTCAACAAAGGAAGCCCTAAAACACTTGCTGTTGCTGCAATCCATAAATCATTTTTACCCATACTGCGAGCTGACATGCCAAGCGATTTTGAAGCCAATTTATCCTGGCTGAATGCGTCAATCTCAGCATAAGATTCAATAATATCCTTAACGTGAATATCAGCTATTAGAAACTTTTTAAGTAAGGCTTCCAAAGCCGTTAACTTGTTTACGCCCCAATTTCTTTGTAAAGCAATTGAGCGAATCTCACCCTCAGTAACAACTGAAATAATGGGTGTAGCCAACGTTACAAAAGGATTGTAATGGGTGTCAATATAGCGAGTCCGAGAATCTTGACGTAAGTAAAGAAGTAAAATATTGGTATCAACCAAATAGCGATTCATAATTAATCAAGTGCTAAAAGTTCTTCAATCGGATCTTGAATATCCATTTCAATCACAAGTTTATCAAAGGCATTTCGGTCAAATCCCTTATAATCTTGCTCTTTTATCATGTCTTCTATTGTAATTTTTCCTCTAACAGGCTTAACAATTCGATACAATAAATCATTGTCTTTTGAGAGACTTTCGAGCATCTCTTTCACACGCTGCAAGTCCGCTTCATTTTGAATACTTACAATTTTTGCGAACAATTCATATTTTAAGGCTTCTATTGTCATCTATCATTGTTTTTAAAAATGCTTTACAAAGTTAGTTTTTTCTTCGATAATTGCATAATTCAATAATAACTCTTAAAAATAT
>JAYTMW010000672.1:0-4145 GCA_043728105.1 Saprospiraceae bacterium
CGCAGCAACACGCAGCAACACGCAGCAACACGCAGCAACACGCAGCAACACGCAGCAACACGCAGCAACACGCAGCAACACGCAGCAACACGCACTCTATTTTACTAATTCTGTTATTTATTCTTCCTTACACGACTTTTGGGCAACCTATTAATAACTTCACAAAGGGCGTAAGTGTAGTCAATCCAAATGCAGCATCTCTTGGGAAATATACAGACATTCCTGTAAATTTATCAACAGGTGTTCCAAGTATTTCTATACCGATACATACGGTGAATGAAGGAAGTTTATCTCTACCCATTTCGCTTGGGTATCATGCTTCGGGGATTAAAGCGAATGAGGTTGCCAGTTGGACTGGTATTGGATGGAGTTTAATGGCTGGTGGCTCAATTAGCAGAACAGTTTTGGGCTTACCCGATGATGACCCAACGAATGATAGAGGGTTTTTCTATAACAGTCTTAGAACTAAATTCAGTTCTTTAACGTCCGAGCTACTTCAATCAGAACTGCAAAGTGCAACTGATGGTAATTTAGACACCGAGGCAGATTTGTTTTCATTTAATTTTAATGGTAATAGTGGTAAGTTCTTTTTTGATGCACAAGGAAAATGTCAAATTATTCCAAAACAAGATCTGAAAATATTACTTCAAACTGCTACATATCCGGATGGACGAGAAACAATTGATAAATTTAGTAAAAATTTATTGACGGGTTTTACCATCATAACTCCTGACGGAACAAAGTATAAATTTGATAAAATTGAGAAAAATAAAATAGGTGGTATCTTCTTTGCCATAACATTTCATTTAACTAAAATTAGTTCTTGTGACGCAGTAAACGAAATATACTTTACTTATTCAGGCACAAGTAAAATATACGATGTTAGAAACCCTGCTATTTCTCAACGCTTTTTTAAAACTGGTTTTACGCCTGTCACTCAGCATTTGGGCGGCATTTGTAATACTTGCGAGGAAACCGGTGATAGATATAGTCAAATTACGGATGGATTTTTTACAAATATTGAAAAAGTAAGAGAAGAACTATTGACAACTATTACCACAAAAAGTGGAAACACAACAATAACATTTAATCAATCTGCTATATCTCCCGGAAGAAATTTTAATCTATCAGGCTATACGGGAACAATAATTGGAAGTAGAGAGGATGTTGAATATGTATCACCAGATAATGCTTGTACGGCAAATGAAGATTTTAGAAGCCAATATGCTGCACCATATTTAGCTTCAATTGACATAAAAGAAGGGAGTTTCTGCCACCGAAAAGAGTTAAGTTACAATTACTTTAAAGATGCCCGTGCCCAATTTCAAAGTAAGCCGTGGGCAAAACGACTTCGACTTGAAGAAGTGAAAATATTAGAAGGAACAAATTGTAGCTCACCTAACAATCTAATTGGCACATATAAACTTAATTACATTGGGGATGTTACTGATGCGAATGGTAATGTGACGACTCGGGTCAACTTGGCTCATCGTTTAACCAGAGCCGTTGATCATTGGGGTTATTTTAACGGAAAACTTCAAAATGACAATATTGCAAATTTGGGTAATTTAAATATTCCTTCAACTACTATTGGGGGATTCACACATGGTAGTTCAGATAGGGATTCTGATGAAGAGAGCATGAAAGGAGGGACGTTAGATAAAATATATTATCCAACAGGAGGCTCAACTACATTCGAATATGAAGCAAATAAAGCAAAATTACCTTCGAATGATAATATAGTGTGTGTTGAAGGTGAAAATAATAATACGGATAATAGGCGACTTTTTAGTTTAAATAGTAACTCTGGCAATTTCGGTGTACTCAAGCTGGAAAAAACGGGTGGTGCAACTACTACTTGTACTATGTCTATTTTTAGTGGTGTAACTCAACTTTGGACTGCAACTCAAAATTATACATGGCTCACTGGTGAGACGAAAAAAGAATTAGCCGTTTTTTTACCAATTAACTTGCCTTTGAATACAGTGCTTAAAGCAAACCTTAGTACAGGAAGTGCGGCTACATTTTGCATTTATAAAACACAAGTTTCATCGGAAATAACAGTAGGTGGATTAAGGATAAAGAAAACTACTTTCAAACCCAACTCTAATGATGATAATAAAATTGAGACAAATTATCAATATACGTTAAACGATGGTACATCTTCAGGCGTGCTATTGACTGGTCTACCGGTTTACGGATTTTTTAATACTTTAAATTCACTTCCTCAACCAACAGGTATCCCAACGGGTTATTTTGTACCTGACGTTGTTATGCAAAGTACACCTTCCAGCCCTTTGGGTAATTATGAAGGGTATCATATATCTTATAAGCAAGTAACTGTATCCCAAACAAACAATGGTAAGAGTATTTATTGCTATGAAACAGAATCAGAAAATACAGATAAATCATTTCCTGTAGTACCTTATCAGTATAGAAAAAATAATGGTAAATTAAAAACAGATGAAACATACAAGAAAGATGGTAATTCAGATGTTTTAATAGGAAGCTCTAATTATACCCCAACTACTGAGGGGTCAAATGATGCTAATTTTTCTTTTAAATTGGTAACTGTGAATGCTGCTATTCAATCATCGTTGGACAATCCCAATGTTTGGCCTACGGCGAGGTGTATTTATAACGGTGAAATTGTACCTGCGAGTAATTGTAGTATTGCTATAGGAATCTGTTGTAAACCATGTATTGAGGTTTCTCCAAGTAGCTTACGGACACCTGTGGTTTTGGGTGTACATTATCAAAAATACAAAATTAAAAGCTCTGTATATAGGCTCAAGTCAGTTACAAAAGTGATAGACAATGTGAGTACAACAACTGAAAATACCTATTATACTCAGGCTGATCGCACATTATCGCCTGTCACCACATTGGTTGCTAATAGTGATGGCAAACAACAAAAAACGACGAATAAATATATTCATGAGTATAATGGTGGTGAGTCAGCCGTAAGCGGTGGAACGGATGTTTTAGTATCAACTAATATTAAAACATGGATGTTAGCCAATAATTTAATATCCACGCCCATTGAAACAAAAGTTGAATATAATAATGTTGTTATTGGAGGAACAAGAACAGTCTTTGGTTTTGTGAATACTTCAACAAAACAATATTCCGCTACGACTACACCAAGTGGCGTTTTCCCGTTTAAATATTACAGCTATGAGCCTATATCTTCAACTTTTGAGGCAAATTGGCAACTTAAAGGTAGTATAGATAAATACGACTTGACTGTAGGTTTACCAAAAGATTTTCTGACAAAAGGTTATGCAATCAGTGAAATGTATGATTGGTATAGCAATAGTGTTCTACAAAAAAGAGCTATTGGGGGTTTAGAATGGAATTATACTTACTATCCAAATACTAAAATTTTAGCCTCGTTAAAAAATGAAAACGGTTTAACTTCTGAATTTGGTTATGATAATCTCTTGCGTTTAAAAGAGACAAAAGTTAAAGATGTAAATAATGCCAATACCAAATCAACAACAGCTTATACCTATAATTTTGGGGGTGTTGCAAACCCAATTAATAACTACGTAAAAGTATCAATAGCTTTTGCGGATTATTCCCCTACCCAAACCACCACTCAGTATTTTGATGGCATAGGAAGACCTATTTCTTCCGTTAGAGATAATTATACGCCTAATAATCAACACCAAAAAAACAACATAACTTATGATACTTATGGTAGGCAAGACCGCACCTATCAGCCTTTTGAAGGGTCAAATATTGGTTATGAGGCGATTGCTTTAAGTGTATCTCGAAATGACAAACCATATACAAATACTGAATATGAAGCCTCTCCTTTAGGTCGCCCAATAAAAAAACTTATGGAGGATGCCAGTGTTATCAAAATGGAATATGGCTCTAATAATGTTTCATATCCCGTTTGGCAATTTAATGTCACGGCTGGCGCAAATAGCAATTTTTACACCATCCAACCCGTAACATCTAATGGCAACAATGGTTATTTTAATAATAACTTTTTGAGTAGAGTCACAACTTGGGATGAAAATGCTTCCGCAAACGATCTTAAAAAAGGTAGAACGGATTTGTTCACGGATAAATTGGGGCGAACCATTTTGACCAGAAAATTTGTAAAAGATGTTAATGGTAATTACAAAGATGTA
>JAYTMW010000673.1:0-6504 GCA_043728105.1 Saprospiraceae bacterium
TCACCAACTGTTGGGTGATAATTGGCGTAGTTTTGATGCGTTGACGAATAAGGCGCACCAATTGGCGGATTGACCAATGTCCAATTTTCACCCGCATCGTTACTACGCCACAAGCCGATTTGACCGCCGTCACCTTTCTTGGTTTCACCAATCAAATAGGCATAAATACGCCCTGAATTGGCGGCAGATATTGCCATGCGTCCACCTTGATTGCTCCGACCTGAAAGTGGATTATTGGTCGTATTCAAACTCAACCACCCCGCTGAACGGACGGTAAAACTGGCACCCGAATCGGTTGATTTATAGAATTTACAGATTTTTTCGGTTGGGTCGTCCACCAAAGCGAAAATTACTGAGGGGTCATCAGTTTTGAACTTGATGTCAAAACTTCGGTTGCTTACGATGCTTGCGAAAGAACCGTTTGAACCTGTCGTTGTTGACCGTCGAAGGCTGTTGTTGGTGGCTATCAAAACGATATTAGGCGATGTTGGATGAATCGCAATGTCATTGATTTCAGCATCAGAATAAACGTTTTCCCAAGTCGTGCCACCGTCCGTTGTTCTGAATAAAGTTCCCCAAGTTGCGGCAAAGGCAATATTGGGATTCGTCGGGTGAATTCTAACGGCTTGCACCTGTCCAATCGAATAATTGGCCGTCATAAGTGTCCAATTCAAGCCTTTGTCCGTGGTTTTGTAAACGCCACCCGCTTCCGTGCCGCAATACAAAATATTGGCATTGCTTTGAGAAACATCAATCGAAAAGATGTTGGCTTGGCTGTCTTCGGATTGCCCACGGTTGCCTTGTTCGTACAAATTAACGGGCCCAACTGCCGTCCAATTGCCGCCAGCCGATGACCTTGTTGATAACGACTTTGGTACGGTTTTCAAAAGTGCATCGTACTCGGCAAGGCGGGTGATGTACCCTGCCCTATCAATGTACCTTTCAATGCCTCTTCGCCACTGTTTGAAGTTTTGGCTGTCAGTTGTTTTGTCCGTCGGATGCTCATTGCGCCAAATGCGGAAGAGACTATCAACGGTCGGCACGTGCGGATTTTCGCCATACATCAAGATCGCCCACTCAGGCATATCTTTGTCAATGGCTCTTTTTGTTTTAAGAAAATCGGAATGGAGGGTTTGAGCGAATAGGTTAGAAAAGCTCAAAAAAAGAATGATGCAAATGGTTTTTTTCATTGTCTTAAACAAGATTTAAAAATGGTTATATGTGAGTAATTATGTTGACAACGTTTATAAAAGATTTAAAGTTTTCAGAACAGACTACTTCCGAAAAAATAAGAGGAATGTTTAAATATTTTCAAAAAAGATGATTTTATCCTTTTTTTTTTCGCTTAAATAAAATATTTGAAACCTAATAAATTTACGGGTGTGGCTTTTAAAGAGGCTTCGTGAGTGTGTGTACTTGTTTTGAGCGATTTGAAAGTGAACAATATAGTGTCACCCCCTCAGTATTTAGTCACAAAAAAGCCTTTTGAGTGTGTCGCTCAAAAGGCATTTGATTTTTGTTTCTACGCACCCCCTCAGTATTTTTAACAGTTTGGCTTTGTAGTAGCAAAAGTGTGAGTGACCAATTCATTCAACATTTTCACAAACTTAATAACTTAAATTTCATCTTCACTTGACCCTACTAAAAACGATATTCCTTACCCTGCCTACATCTTTAAGGATAAATCCCGAAATGTCATTTGCGGCATTTCTTGTAAATTGAAAACCACAAACAGGGGATGCAAAATAATCAGCATACTCTGTAATCAACTCCGCTTCTGGATTATCTTTACAAAATTGGGCAAGGGATTGAGGAAATTTTACATACAATTTATCGTCTTTAAATATTACTGGATAGGTTGCGTTAATCTCTTCACTGTAATATTCTCCTGCATATTTACTCAACGCTGCTGCTTTTGCGGGAAGGGCATTTGTACCCAGATAATCCATGGGAAATTTTTGCCCATCTTGGATAATCGTCATTTTTGCCATTTCTCCTTTCAAATCTTTACTGAAAACGAATTTTATATCAGCAATGGTTGCAAAAAACGACGTATCAGACGAAGGGTATATTTCGAATTTATCCTGATAAGGTACCTGAAAAACAAGATGGTCTGCTTCTCTGGTAATCGTTGCTACAAGCCCTTGTTTTGTATCGAGGTATTTCCCATTATATTTTTGAAGCACCGTAGAATCAATCTTGGCCTTTTCGGGCTGTGCTGGGGCTGCAAACGTTTTAGGTTTTCCAGTAACAAATAAGTCCGTTATTTTGTAGGCAAGTCCTGTTACATCCACGGGAATATTAAACAAGCACACTACCGCAAATTTTTCTGATGGAATCTGAATATATTGGGCTGTAAAATCTCCCGTGCCTCCCTGATGACTGATTGTTTTCAGACTGTTGTGTTCAGAAATGTCAAGCCCAAAAGCATATCTGCACGTATCGCCATTACTGAACGTTGTCAATGATGTCATTTCTTTGGTAAAATCCCATTTCCCCAGCTTGTTTTTATAAAAATTATTATCCCATTGGAGAAAATCTTCAACACCAGTATATATGTTTGATTGACCCACAACGGTACTGTTTATGCTGCCCGTTTTTTTAAATTTTTCATCCCCTCCCCATGTATGACCTATTGCGCTGTTTTTAATAATTTTAAAGGGATTGTCATAAATATCTGTTTGACGCATTCCTATGGGTTGAAAAATCTTTTTCCCCATGAATTCGCTAAATTTCATTCCACTCGTTTTTTCTATAATTTTTACCAGCAATACATATCCCGAATTGGAGTATAAAAATTCGTCGTTTGGTTTAAAGTTCAGCGATTTTTGTTTGATGATTAAACTGTAAATTTCTTCTTGGTTTTCTGTTGAATCCTGTGTTCCCGCCATTAATTTTAGCACATCATAAGATTTTATGCCGCAAGTATGGTGTATCAAGTTTTCAATGGTAATAGTATGTCCATAGTCAGGAAAATCTGGCAGATATTTTCTAATATCGTCTTTAAGAGCCAGTTTCTTTTCTTTCACAAGCATCAAAATTGCAGCCGCTGTAAATTGCTTTGATACTGAACCAAGATTAAACAAAGTAGAAATTTTATTAGGCTCTTTTGTTTCAAAATTAGCTAACCCATAGGCTTTACTAAAAATAATCTTCCCGTTTTTAATGACCGCTACGACCCCGCCAGGCGTTTTAGATGAAAGCCCCATTTGAGCTATCAAAGTATCAATTTTCAATTCAATTGAATCTTTTATGTCTGTATTACTCTGAACACCTGATGTGTGGGTGAGCAAATGTTCAATGGTGATTTCATGCCCATTCATCGAGTAATCGGGTATAAATTCGGCAGTGAGTTGCTTATTGTCTTTTTGAGCAAAAGCAAAGTAGTATAAAAAACCTAAGGCAAGCACTATGATTATTTTTTTCATTTTAAAATTTGTTTTAATTAAAAATACTGAGGGGTATTGGATTTCCGCCTATTCAACTTTGGGCATACTTACTTAGATAAGTTGCCTGTTAGATTTATTATGGGTTAGAAACTCTATCTAAAAACCTTCTTCAACTAATACCTTATTCAAAACCATACCTGTTGTAGTACCCATAGACACTGAATTTGCAACGGTTCGCATACGTGTAACATTGTCACCACAAGCGAAGATTCCCTCTACTGTTGTTTTATGAAGTGCGTCAATTTTAATGTATCCGTCTTCGGTTAATTCACACCCTAACTGTTCGGGTATTGAGCAATGTTGTTCAAAAAGAAGCCGAGTGTAAACGGCTTTCACTTTCGTTTTTGAACCGTCTTTAAAAATGAGGTTTTCAAGTTGTCCGTTGATGTGTTCAAATTTTTCAATTTCCTTTTCCACTACTTTAATATGGTGTCTTTTAATTTTTGCTGTTTGTTCATTTGTTAAACTTGATGCTTGGTTGGTAAATAGGGTTAAGTCTGTTGTCCAATTTGAAATAAGTTTGGCGAATTCAAATCCGTATTCCCCGTTGCCTAAAATCCCTGTTGTTTCGTTCCTTATTTCGTATCCGTGACAATAAGGACAATGGAGAACAGAGATACCCCAACATTCGGCAAAACCTTTGATATTGGGCATTGCGTCTTTAATGCCTGTTGCAAAAATCAATTTTGATGCAGTAAATATGCCGCCCGCTGATGTTTGAATTTGAAAACCGTTTCCAGTTTTGCTTCCGCTTGTTGCCCAATCACTTAAAAACGCAACTGATTTATACATTAATACCTGTTGCTTTGCAAGGGCTGCAATTTCCTTTGGCGTTTTTCCGTCTTGTGTTAAAAAATTATGCGAATAGGGTGTTTGTCTGTTACACGGTTTACCGCTATCAATGATGAGCACTTTTCTTAAAGCCCTGCCCAATGCCATTGCCGCCGCAAGTCCTGAATAACTACCACCTACAATTATTACATCAAAATTTTTATTATCTTTCATTAGATTATTTTTTGTCATTGCCCGATGACAATGTTTTGATTATTAAATCTACAAATGGAACACAGATAAACACAATACAAGGAACTAATGTAAGCGTCAAGATAAGCGTTCGTACATACAATGGAAAAACAGATAATGTCTCTCCAAACAAGTATAAAAACAATGTAATAGAGGGGTAAATAACAACCCACATTTTTAACGATGCGATAAGCCTTGCTTTTGATTTCATAATTTCTGTATTTTTTTGATTATTAAGGTTTAATTATTTCCCCTGTATTTGCACCAAAAACGCTTTTGCGAAAACCATATTCCAGTTGCTTCATTGTTACAGGAATTTCGCCAGGAAAATAGGAGAAGTATTGTGGCGAATCTTCAATAACGGTAGGGCTTACTGCATTAATACGAATCCCATTTTCTAACTCAATGGCAGCGGCTCTAACAAAGCCTTCAATTGCTCCATTGGCTGCCGATGCGTTTGCAAAATTCAATTGCGGTTCGTGGGTTAATGCGCCCGAAATTAAAGTAAATGAACCTTTTGGATTAATATAATGCTGACCTATAAGTACCAAATTGATTTGTCCCATCATTTTACCCTCCACACCTTTTCTAAATTCTTTATCAGTCAAATTCTTCCAAGGCCTAACATAAGTGGGGCCCGCTGTTGATATAAGTGCATCAAAAGCACCCACTTCTTTAAAGAATTTTTCTATTGCTTCGGGTGAAGTAATATCTACTTGGAAGTCTCCACTTTTTGAAGCTACCCTTACTATTTCGTGCTCTTTTTCAAATGCACTGGCTAAATATTTACCCATAGTACCTGATGCACCTACCATGATAATTTTCTTTTTTGTTCCCATTTTTTTAAAATTTATTTATATTTACTTGAAATCAAGCGTTTGTAAATTTTATGCCTTTCAGTATTCAACCTTATAAAAATGTTGTGGCAGTGAAGTGGTGCTTTTTTAACTACTTACTTAATATCTAATTGCATCACATGTCGTCAGTGACAGTCGAGGGTTTGAAGCCTTTGACGACCAGCCATAAGCCCAACGAAAATTCAAATAGTGCAACTGGAACTGCGGACAATGCCGCCAAAGGGTCAAGTCGCCCAACGACACCGAACATAATGGCGATGTATCCAATGACGAGTATAGGTGCTCCAACAATTCCAATCACGGTAAGGACACGTGGCACAAGACGTGACTTGTACAACATGATACCCAACAATAGGTCACAAATAGCGGGCATGAAGCTTTGTCCGAGGAGGAAAATGCGGTTATAAAGAGAGACGAGTGCATGACTCGTAACCAACGTATCCGTTCCAACTTCTTCCTGCCGCAAAGTAATGATTGATAAAATAAAAGCTACACCAACGAAGATGGTACTGGATTCCAAAATTCGGGCGGCAACAAGACCCAGTGCGAAACTTTCGTTTTGTTTCCTGAGCACTGGGAATAGCACAACGGCAGTAGCGATGCCAGCGAGAGCCACGATGATTTCGAGGATACCACCAATGATGGCGGCAGTGTCCGAACCAGTGTTTATTAAGTAATTTGCACCCTTTACTTCACTATATAGAAAAAGAGTGGGAATAGAGACGAAGGTGAGCAAGTAGAGTACGCCTGCAACCAACGAGGTTTTCCGCAGTGAACTCATTGGAGTGTGTTCAGTTGTTACACCCGTTTCGATTGTGATATTTCTGTTAGTATTCATCATTTTCATTTTTTTAAAAGTTATGGTTACTTGACAAATTTTGTGGTCGGAATACTGAGGGGGGTGCTGTTATACGGGTGATTCTTAATAAAATTCCTTCCACAAAAAATGTCAAATAACCAAAATCAAAGACAAAATTAGACACGTAGAAACTAATGACATAAAGAGTTGAAAATCAATGCTTTGTGTTTAATTTTATTGCTCATTTACGAGTTAGAATTAGATTGATAAACCAACTATGGCGTGAACGGTTGGATATATTTTTGTTTACTTATTATCACGTTTTCCAAGCGGGTTTGTTTTCCACGCTCTTGAATAAAGCACACTGATAATTAAA
>JAYTMW010000674.1:0-1963 GCA_043728105.1 Saprospiraceae bacterium
AAAGCCGAAAAAGTAATATTGTAGCCACCCAAAAGCGTGTTGATTGTGTCCAATTCTCGTAGATTTTGGAACAAATCTGCCGTGGGAATATCGTCGGCATCCAAGAGTTCTTTTTGCGTACTTCGGTATTTAAGCATAATTCAATTGCATGGTTTCAACGGTTAAGCCTGGGCCAAAAGCGGCGGCGAATATGTTTTTTTGTGAAGATTCAGGCACCATATTATCCAATATTTCTTTCAAAACAAAAAGCACCGTTGGCGATGACATATTGCCGTAGTTCTTTAAAATTTTATAAGATTCGGTCAATTGAGTGGGCAAAAGTGCCATTGCAACCGCAAAATTTTCCACAATTTTCTTACCGCCAGGGTGAACGGCCCAATAGTCTATCGCATTTTTATCAACGCCCACATCATCCAACATTTTTTTGATGTTGGCTTTAATCAAATCAGCAACGTAGGAAGTCAAGTTCATAATAAAACCTGTTTCAGACAATTGCCAAGCCATTTCGTTGTGGCTGTCGGGGATACAAAACGAATCAAAACGAGTAATTTTGGCTGAAATACTGAGGGGGTCGTCGGAAGGCTTGCTGTTCACTAAAACGGCGGCACTACCATCCGCAAAAAGAAGGTTTGAGAGCAAATAATCATCGCTATAATTGGTTTGAAAATGCAGGGTACACAATTCCGTACACACCACCAAAACCTTTGCATTGGCTTGACTATTACAGATTGCATCGGCTTGTTTCAGCGCAATAATGGCGGCATTGCAACCCATAAAATTGACGCTACTTCGGTGAATCGTGGGCGCAAGTGACAACGCATGAATCAACTCAATATCCAACCCTGGCGCAAACAAACCCGTGCAAGTGACCGTGATAAGGTGCGTAATGTGGTCTTTTTCTACATCAAAATTAGGCAGATTCCGAATCGCCTTTATGGACAGTTTCAGAGCTTCTTCTTTAAAAACAACCATGCGTGCAGATAGGGTAGGCGTGGGTAAAAGGGCTTTATTTTGAGGAAAAAAAGTAAAATCTCCCAAAGCTCTTCCATAATCTTTTAGGACAGTATGGCGGGTTGAAATGCCCGATTTAATCGCCAAAATTTTAATTTTTCTTTTGGCAGTTTCATCATCGGTTGTGTTGCTATAAAATTGCATTAGTGCCGTTTGGTCGAAACAATTATCGGGTACAGCGGTCGCTATTTTTGCTATATAACTCATTGATTATCAATTTTTTAGAAGTAAAACAACAAAGCATATATTCATGCAAATTGCCGCTATCAGATTCATCCACATCGTGTTTTTGAAATTGGCATTTTGTTCATTTTTCAAGACCAAAGAGAACCAATACAGGAAGAAGGAAACAATCGGGATAAAGAATAATTGGATGATATAAAAATGATTGATATGATTTATTTTATTGAAATAAACGAAATAACAAACGTTGCACAAAAGAAACATAATACCCGAAAAAATGAACGTACCACGGTAGCCCATTTTATAACTTATGGTCACCACATCGTCGGCTAAATCTTGTTTGTGCTGATAGATTTGGGTCAAAGGATAAACACCCGCAATTTGGAATGAACAAGCCGCCAAAATCCAAATCGTGATTTCATTGATGTCTAACGGAGTCTTCGTGATACCCAAATGCGACATGTAATACGTAAAAGCACCTTGGAAAAAAGTAACCACTAAAAACCCTGCAATGGGATATTTTTTCAACCGAATTTGCCTTGAACTATACGCCCTCGATGCCAAAATATAAGCCACTAAACACAAAGCGAAAGGCGTACTAATCCATAAAATAGAACCAATAATGGCGGTAAAATCCATTGCCAAAGTCACATAAAAGAGTTTAATGGTGGGCATTGGCGGCTTTTCCAAACCCCCAATACTATGCTCATCTCTATCCACATAACTGTTGTAACCATTGCTTGCGGGATAAACCAAAAGATGAATAATG
>JAYTMW010000675.1:0-3151 GCA_043728105.1 Saprospiraceae bacterium
GATTTTGGTTGGTTGCCCGAGTTTCATAGAGCCTGTCTCTCAACTCGTCTTTATAAAAACAATTCTTTGTGAAGAGAATTGAATTGTGATGCAAATGTAAAGGGCAAATTGTAGAATTTACAATAAGGGGGATATTTTTTTATTTTTTTAACAAAATGGTAACTATTGCCTTCTTTTTTTATCAAAAATACTGAGGGGGTAAACCTAATTCACACCCACACGATTTTCCACGCTTTTTACAAACTCAAATGGTTCATCTGGTGTCAAAACGTATTTTTTTAGGTCAGTTTCTACGATAACATAATTGCGTTGTTGAGTGCCATAAAAAGTGATTTTACCTTGAATTGAACTTCTAAAAATACCGTTAAATCCAAAAATGCCGCCATTGCCAAAAGTGCGTATAATAATGCCTAAGTCATCGTTTTCTATTCTTTTTATATAGTTTATGCTCCGAAAACTGATTAATACGGGACCAATTGGGCGTTTAATTTCGATGCCACCATTTGTAACCTCATAGCTCTGAACGTGCCAAAGGAATGACCACAACACAATTAAAGTCATTATTAGAGGAAAAATAATTGTACCAAATGTTTCAAAATTGAAAACGCCTAAAAAGAGAAAAGTAAACCAAAATAAACAAAATGCAACTGTAATAATTTTTACAGACCAATCAAAAGAAGCCTTGAATGTCATGATATTTCAATTTAGAAAAAAAGTAAAAAAATGCTTTTCAAATACTTGACAAATCTACAATTTTAAGATGGTATAACAACGTTTTTTTACACTAAATAGGGCTTAAAAACGACCAAATGTTCTACTCGTTACTAAAACAGCTTTAACCTTAATAAATCGAAGAAAATCAATACGAATAAAAATTATTAAAGACATAAAGTGTCAATTTGACATTTTTTGAATAATTTTAACCGACTAAACTTTATAATTAGATGAAAATGAATAGGCTCAACAAATGCGCAATTTTAATCTTAACTACTATCATTTTGAGTAGTTGGTCAAGTAGATTTAACCTGAACATTTTTAGTTTTCTTTTAAAAAAGGATAATAATATGTCTTTTTTTGAAAAAAAAGGAGAAAATACTGAGGGGGTCGTTAAGATTTTAAAACCTAAATCTTTTGTCAAAAAAGATAAAGAAATCGTGTATTCAGACCCGTTGCCCGAGGTCATTGACTTCAATATTCATATAAAACCTATTCTTTCTGATAGGTGTTTCAAATGTCATGGACCTGATAAAACGAAGGTTGAAGCGGGTCTGCAATTGACCAATTTTGAAGGCGCTACGGCTGTTTTGAAGTCGAAAAAACAAGCTATTGTACCTTTCAAACCCAATGAAAGTGAGTTGGTGAAACGCATTCTCTCACACGACCCCGAGGATATGATGCCGTCGCCAAAATCCAATTTGGCTCTCAATGAAACGGAGAAACAACTCCTCATACGCTGGATTGAACAAGGTGGCGAATACAAAGAACATTGGGCGTTTGTGGTGCCTTTCAAATATCCCGTGCCTGTTGTGAAAAATACGCCGTGGGTTAAAAATGCGATTGATAATTTTATTCTAAAAAAATTAGAAGAAAAGGGACTCACGCCCGCTAACGATGCCAATAAAGAAGCCATAATCCGCCGTCTTTCCTTTGATTTGACGGGTTTTCCGCCAACAGTTGATGAAATAAATAGCTATGTAAATGATTCATCTACAAATGCTTATGAAAAATTAGTAGATAGACTCATGGCAACCCCACAATATGGCGAGCGCATGGCAATGGATTGGCTCGACGTGGCTCGTTACGCCGATTCGCATGGTTATCAAGACGACGGGATGCGCAATGTCTATCCATATCGAGATTGGTTGATACGTGCTTTTAACCAAAATTTGGGTTTAGATGATTTCGCAACTTGGCAATTGGCAGGTGATTTAATGCCTAATCCGACCAACGATCAACTCACTGCAACATGTTTCAATCGCAATCACATGCAGACGCAAGAGGGCGGTGTGGTGGATGAAGAATATCGTGTGGAATACGTGGCGGATAGGGTGAATACGTTCAGCAAAGCGTTTTTGGGATTGACTTTTGAGTGTGCCCGCTGCCACACACACAAGTATGACCCTATTTTGCACAAAGACTATTATTCTATGTTTGCTTTTTTTAATACGAATCATGAAACAGGCATCATTCCTTACAGTGGCGAGGCGAGTCCGACCTTGATTTTGATAAAAGAAACGGCGCAAAAAAGTTTGGATAGTTTGCACAATTTGATGAAGCCACATTTAGAAAAAACGGTTTCTTCTCAATATAAAAAAGACTTTGAAAATTGGTTGACGCAAGCCAAAAAGAAGCCCATTTCGTCTGAAATACTGAGGGGTCGCTTGGTGCATTTCGATTTTGAACCGCAAGCGGATTCGCTCGTATGGGATGACGTGAATCCCCCGACTTTTGAGGAAAAAGAGCAACGTAAAAAAGACCTTGCAAAGCAAATTGAAGAAGCAAAAAAAGATACCACAAAAAAAATACGACCCATAGAAAAACTAAAAGGTTTTGTCAATAAAGATACATCTTCTTCAACTCGTGGGGCTGTTTTGATAGGTGATAAAGATAGATTTCCTCAAACAGTAGAGGGGAAATATGGCAAAGGTTTGAGTTTTAAGGGGGAGGCAGGTGTGCAAATGGGGCGGGTTTTAGATTTTGAAAAAAATCAACCTTTTTCAGTTAGCATTTGGTTTAAATTGTTGAAAGAAGGAGAGAATGGGCCTATTTTCGGCAAGCAAAATGGCGAGTTTGAAGGCAACCGTGGCTACCTCTGCAAACTCAATAAAGATGGTACTTTGAGCTTCCAAATCAACCATGTTTGGCCAGCCAATGGCATTGATTTTCAGACGATTGATAAGTTAAAAGTGAACGAGTGGACACACCTTGCCATGACCTATGATGGCAGTAGCAAAGCATCAGGATTACATATTTTTATCAATGGGAAAACACCTCAACATCGCATTCATGCAGACAATTTGAAGCGAAGCATTTTGCATACAGCTTCACCTAATACAAGGAATTGGAACATAACGCCTTTTTTCTTAGGCTTAGAGTTTAGAGAGACTTTGCAGAATGCTGAAATGGACGAATTGCAGATTTGGAAACGTCA
>JAYTMW010000676.1:0-20424 GCA_043728105.1 Saprospiraceae bacterium
TTGATAATCAATAATTGGCAAGATGCCAAGTTTGGGTCAATCGCCAATGTATTCATTTTGGTATTTGTGATTGTTGGATTTTTTCAAACAAAGTTTAAAAATGAATACAAGGATGAGGTAAAAATTGGGTTAGCACAAACTGGAAGTTTACCCAAAACAATGCTTACAGAGGCAGATATAAAAGATTTACCCGAACCCGTTAAAAAATACATTCGTTACACGGGTTGTATCGATAAACCCATAGTCCACAATTTTAGAATTAATTTTTCGGGGAAAATAAGAGACCATAAAAAGCCCGTTTGGATGCCCCTTACTTCCGAGCAATACAATTTTATACAAACGCCAACACGATTATTTTACTTGGATGCCACCATGAAAGGTTTGCCCGTTGGCGGCTTTCATTGTTTCAAAAATGGCTTTGCTTTTATGGATATTCGCTTATTATCCATCTTCAAAGTGGCGTATCAATCGGGTGCTGTCATGGACACTTCCGAAACCGTCACTTTTTTTAATGATATGTGCGTCATGGCTCCTGCGGCACTTATTGATAAAAGAATTGAGTGGTTAGAAGTAGAAGGAAATAAAGTAAAAGCGGCATTTACGAACAACGGCATCACTGTTTCTGCATGGCTATATTTTAATGAAAAAGGAGAATTGGTCAATTTTGTTTCATTCGATAGGTCTGCCGCAAATGAAGATGGAACGGTAGAAAAACTAAAATGGAGTACGCCGATGCGAGATTATAAATCCATAAATGGTTATAAATTAGCGAGTTACGCCGAAACAATTTACACCTATCCCGGTGGAGATTTTACTTACGCTACTTTTGAGTTGAAGGATATTGGGTATAATTTGACGAAATAAAACGGTGATAATCAATAAAATACTGAGGGGGGGTCTAAAAAATGAAAAATTTAATAACTGATAAATTTTGGCAATTCGACAGCAACTATTGGTTTCAAAAACTCAATAGTTCAGAGAAAGGTTTGTCCCAAAAAGAAGCGGAAAAAATCCTTCTTCAATCCCGCAATTTTAAACATCAGAAATCGGCTTTTGAAAAAGATGCTTTATTGTTTGTTGGACAATTCAAAAGTCCTTTGATGCTTCTTTTAATTGGGGCTGTTATTTTATCAGCGTTTTTGGGCGATACTTCCGATGTGTTTATCATCCTTTTTATTGTTGTTTCAACGGGTTTATTGAGTTTTTTTCAAGAACGAAATGCCAGCAAAGTTGTCGAGCAATTGCAGTCCATGATTAGTGTGACAAGCACCGTTTTAAGAGATGGACACCCGCAAGAGGTTATTCCGAACAAAATAGTGGTGGGCGATGTACTTGAATTTAATGCGGGCGATATCGTGCCTGCCGACTGTTTACTCATCGAATCCAACGAATTAAACGCCAATGAAGCAAGTTTGACGGGCGAATCTTTTCCCGTGCGAAAAGAAATCGGTGTTTTGAATGAAGACACAGAATTAGCCAAAAGAACCAATTGTATTTGGGAAGGAACGAACATTATCAGTGGCAATGCCAAAGCGTTGGTGATACATACGGGCATTGATACCATATTTGGCAGCATCACCGAAAGTGCTTCAAAAATCACTGAAACTACTTTTGAAAAAGGCATAAAAGACTTCGGTTATTTCTTGATGAAAATAACCTTAGTGCTGTCGGTTTTTATTCTAATCGTCAATTTATTAAACCACAAAAACGTTGTTGAATCCGCATTATTTGCCTTAGCCTTAGCCGTTGGCATGGCACCCGAATTGTTGCCCGCTATCACCACAATTGCGATGAGTGCAGGGGCAAAAAGGATGTTGGCTAAAAAAGTGATTGTAAAAAAACTATCTGCCATACAGAATTTAGGCGAAGTCAATTTACTCTGTACCGACAAAACGGGGACAATTACTGAGGGGGTCATCAAAATAGCGGGTTTAGTCAATGGCTTTGGCGAAGAGGATACTTTTGTTAAAGAATTGGCTTTTTGGAACGCCACTTTTCAAACGGGTTATGCCAATCCGATTGATGATGCTTTAAAAATATTGACGCTTGAAACCACCCAAAAACCACAAAAAATAGATGAAATTCCTTACGATTTTATGCGAAAGAGATTGAGTATTGCTATTGATAAAACAACCGAAAAAGTATTGATTACCAAAGGGGCATTTACGCAAATTCTAAGTATCTGTTCTCAAATAAGATTGAGCAACGGCAATGTTGAGAGCATTGCGGCGCATAAAAAAGACATTGAAAACCGATATGAACAATTTGGTATAGATGGATTGAGAATTATTGGTATTTGTTATAAAAATATCAATACTAACAAGATTTCAAAAACAGATGAAAAAGAGATGATTTTTGCGGGTTTTATCGTCCTCCAAGACCCCGTGAAACAAGGGATTATTGAGACAATAGATGCCCTAAAAAAACTGCACGTCAATTTGAAAATCATTACGGGCGACAATAAAAACGTCGCAAAATCCATTGCTTTGAGTATTGGGATTAAAAATCCCGTGGTTATGACGGGGGTAGAATTATTCAACGTCAGCACCGAAGCACTCAAAAATTTGGTTAAAAAAACACATATTTTCGCTGAAGTTGAACCACAGCAAAAAGAGCATTTGATACAAGCATTACGAACCTCTTACACGGTGGCATACATAGGCGATGGCATCAACGACGTGGCGGCAATTAATGCGGCAGATGTCGGCATTTCCGTTGAAAATGCGGTGGATGTGGCAAGAGAAGCCGCCGATTTTGTCTTGATGGAAAAAGATTTAATGGTCTTAGTGGATGGGATAAAAGAAGGTAGAAAAACGTTTGCCAATACCTTAAAATACATTTACATCAGCACGGGTTCTACTTTTGGGAATATGTGCAGCGTGGCGGCAGCGTCCTTGATTTTGCCTTTTTTACCCATGTTGCCAAAACAGATATTATTGACCAATTTTATCACCGATTTCCCTTATTTGACCGTAGCATCCGACAATGTAGATGAAGAACAATTGGAAAAACCTGGGAAATGGGATTTAAAACTCATTCGGAATTACATGGTTGTATTTGGTATTCACAGTTCTCTCTTTGATTTAATTACATTTTTGACCCTTTTATATGTATTAAAAGTACAAGAATCGGTGTTTCAAACAAGTTGGTTTATCGAGTCTGTTTTATCCGAATTGTGCATCTTATTTATCATCCGAACCCATAAAAACTTTTTTAAAAGCAAGCCAAGCCAATCACTTTTTATTTTAAGCATCGTTGGTTTAATCTTCACATTGACGCTACCCTACTTGCCTTTTGCGAAGGATATTGGTTTAGAACCGTTGCCTTTTATCAATTTGGGCGCGATGTTATTGATTGTTGCGAGCTATATTATTACTGCCGATTTGCTTAAAGTTTGGTTTTTTAAAAAGTATAAACGGGCTTGAAAAATTGTAAAAAGTATTAAAAGTGCATAAAATACTGAGGGGCCCTTTTACAAAATAAATTACGCATGAGACATGAATCAAAACTTATCCTCATCAAAACACTTCACACCCTCGTATGGCTGTTTTTCAATGTCGTGTTATTCTACATGGCGTATGCTGTGATTATCAATAAAATAGATAAATTTATTTGGATAGGCATTGGTCTAATTGTCTTGGAAGGCATCGTTTTAATGATATTCAATAAGATGTGTCCACTTACAGTTATTGCCCGTAAATACTCTGATTCAACGAAAGATAACTTTGATATTTATCTGCCTAATTGGTTGGCAAAGTGGAATAAATTGATTTATACGACTTTGTTTTTGCTGATTATTTTTGGTATAATTTATCGAATTTTACACTAAAATATTGAAAATACTGAGGGGGTGTGAAAATTGCAACTCTTCCCCATAATTGTGTAACGCCACCCCAAATCAAACGGCTCACTTTTGCACATCTAAATCACTTTACATCATGGCAAAAATCATTACCCGTCCTATCCTTTTGCTTTCTCTTGTTAGTTTATTTGCGGATATAGCCAGCGAAATGCTCTATCCTATCATGCCGTTGTATCTTAAAAGCATTGGTTTTTCAGTGGCACTTATTGGTGTTTTGGAAGGAGTTGCCGAAGCAACTGCGGGTTTAAGCAAAGCCTTTTTTGGCAAATTATCAGATACGATGGGTAGGCGATTGCCTTTTGTGCAATTGGGCTATGCGTTGAGTACAATTTCTAAGCCCATGATGGGTATGTTTGTTTTTCCGTTGTGGGTTTTCTTTTCCCGCACGTTGGATAGGTTGGGCAAAGGCATCCGCACGGGCGCACGAGATTCTATGTTGTCGGATGAAACGACTAAGGAAAATAAGGGAAAAGTCTTTGGTTTTCATCGGTCTTTGGACACGTTTGGGGCTGTTTTAGGACCTATTTGCGCTTTGATTTATTTGGAATTTTACCCTGCACAATATCAAACATTGTTTTTCTTAGCCTTCATTCCTGGCATCGTCGTTATTGGTTTGACATTTTTGATAAAAGAAAAAAAGCACGTTGAAATCCCAACCAAAGAAGTTGAAGCAAAACCCGCTTTCTCATTTTTTTCATTTTTATCTTATTGGAAACAAAGCCCCCTACTCTACAAGCGTGTGGCAGGTGGCTTATTGGTATTCGCCCTTTTCAACAGTTCTGATATTTTTTTATTACTCATTGCAAAACAAAGGGGCATGAGCGACTCAAATGTGTTGTATTTGTACATTTTTTACAATATTATCTATGCTTTGGCATCCTATCCTTTGGGTAGCCTTGCCGACAAAGTGGGTTTTAGAACAACGTTGATATTTGGTTTGGCGATGTTTACAATCACCTACACAGGCGTTGCTTATGCTGAAAGATTGACAACATTTTACACGATATTCTTTTTTTATGGCTTATACGCCGCCGCTACTGAGGGGGTCGCCAAAGCATGGATAAGCAATATTGCGGACACAGAGGACACCGCCACGGCGATTGGTACATTTGCGGGTTTTAGTAGTTTGGCAGCTTTGGTAGCGAGTTCGTGGGCAGGTTTTATGTGGAATCAGTTCAGCCCCCAAGCAACTTTTCTTTCTACGGCTGCTATTGCGGGACTGGTGATGGTTTATTTTGTTTTTTTGGAACAGGATGTTAAAAATACTCAAAATATTGAGGGGGTATAAAATTTATAAATACTTGAATATCAATGAGATAGTCAAGCGTTTTTTCGTTAAAAAACGCATTTGTACTGAGGGGTACCTTCGCCCTCTTTTATTTTACAAAATATGTGAAAATTGCAACTCTTCTCCATAATTATGTAACACTTCCCCTCATAAAACCCACCACTTTTGCCCTATTGTGAAAATCCTTTCACACTTAATTTTTTAGAAATGAAAAAATCAACAATTTTTATGCTGTGCTTAGTGGGCGTTATACCCATGCTGAATGGGCAACGTTTGGAATTGGGCAAAGACATCAACATCACGCAAGCCATTCGTGAAAACCTTTACACGACGGGCAACAATATCACTATCAACGCCCCTATTTACGGTGATTTAGTGACGGCAGGCGGTATCATTACCATTAATGACACCATTCAAAAAGACATATTATTGGCAGGTGGTACAATCATTTTCAATGGTTATGCGGGTGACGATGTGCGTTGTGCGGGCGGTGAATTGCATGTCAAAAAAGACATCAAAGGAGATTTGGTCATAGCGGGTGGCAAGGTTATTATTGATAAAAACGTCACTATTGGAGGCAATTTATTGGTGAGTGGCGGCGAAATTTACTTAGACGGCACCGTGAAAGGCAATATCAGAGGGGCTTTTGGCAAGCTATATATGAATGGTATTGCTGAACAAAATATCTATTGTAAAGGTGGCAAATTAGAGATGAATGGAACCGTCAAAGGTCAATCATCCATTTCTGCACCCGAAATTGTCATTGGAAATAACGCTGCATTTTTGGGCGATGTTCATTATTGGAACAAACAAGGTTACTTAAAATTCGGCGAATCAGCGAAATCAGGTATTGCGATATATGACGGCAATTTACGGATAGAAACAGGAGGTTGGTACTACATTGCTTTCGCCCTAATCGGGTATTTAGGAGCGGCTATACTAATGATTTTCCTCACCCAATACCTTTTTAGTAAAACGATGAAACGGGCGAGCGATACCGTTTCTACGGAAACCCTAAAATCTTTGGGTTATGGTTTGCTCTATTTCGTGGGTGTCCCCGTAGCGATAATTGTTGCGTGTATTACCGTTATCGGTATTCCAATTGGCTTGATTTTGCTCTTCGGATACATCATAACAATGGCTTTGGCGACAGTAATAACCTCCGTTGTAGCCGCTAATTGGCTCAATACCAAATACAATTACAATTGGCGTACAGGAAAAATGGTTTTAACAGCAACGGGTATTTTTATTGTTTTGAAACTCTTGTCTTTCATATTCATGGCAGGTTGGTTGGTTTCTGTGGCAAGTTTGATTGCTTTGGGGGCTATTTTGTTGAATATTAATTGGCGCAGAAAAGAGGCGATTTGAGGGTATTAATATTAAAAAAAATAATTATGAAATACGTTGGTCGGTTTTTTTTACTCATTTTAATAATCATCGGTATTTTATGGCTTATCCCCGCCTATACCTTACCCATAAAAGACGCTAATGGGCAAATTGTGAAAGGAAGTATTTCGTCCCTCGAAAAAATTAAATTAGGCAATACCGCACAATGGATTTTGGTTCGGGGCATGGACACCACAAAACCCATTATCCTTTTTTTGCACGGCGGACCTGGCTCTGCCGCAATGTGTTTGTATAAAAAATATACTGCCGAATTAGAAAAGCATTTTGTGGTCGTCTTATGGGATCAACGAGGTGCGGGAAAATCTTTTGCCGCCAATATGCCTTATTCGGATATGACCATGAATCAGTTTGTCTTAGACGCTTGCGAATTGACGGAAAAAATGTGTAATCGGTTCAATCAAAAAAAGATATTTCTGATTGGTCATTCTTGGGGCAGTGCGATAGGCGTTTTGGCGATACAAAAACGACCCGATTTATACCACGCTTACGTCGGAATGGGGCAGATTGCCAATATGCAAAAGAACGAGTTGATTTCTTACGAATGGACATTGGAACAAGCCAAAAACGCATACGATGAAAATGTCGTTAAGACGCTTATCGACATGGGAAAGCCACCCTACACGGGTGATTGGCGGAAAAAATTGTTGAAAGAACGAGAATATCTGGGAAAATATGGTGGTGAATTGTACGGTAGTTCAAAAGGAGCAATCCCGCTTGTTTTAAAGCGGTTGATGGGTGCAACGGAATATACATTGGTTGATAAGGTGAATTATTTAAGAGGCACGTTAAAATCTACGCAATTGATGTGGCAAGAACTCATGACCGTCAATCTGGAAGAACAGGCTGCACAATTGAAAGTACCTGTCTATTTTGTATTGGGAAAACACGACTATGAAGTGCCGTATATGCTTGCAGAACAGTATTTTAATTTATTGGAAGCACCAAAAAAGGAATTGATTTGGTTTGAAAATTCTGCTCACTTTCCGATTGTAGAGGAACCCGAAAAATTTAATGACCTTTTGATAAATCATGTTTTGAAGGGTGTAAATTAAATTTTAGATTCAAATAATAAATGAAACGTGCCTGTAAAAACAGTAAACGATGAAATTACATCATGTCCGTTCTCTTTTTACAGAACTACAACGTCCGATTGGTTTTGATGTACCAAACGACGATGAATTAAGCGATTTTGATAACCATTTTCGACTTATTCTGCATAAACATTTAACGATTTTAACATTGTGGAGCATTTTGAATTGTTTAGGCGGCTTCATAGGATTGTTTATACTGAGGGGGTATGCTTATTACTTTTGGATGATGAATGGCGTTTGGGGCGTTATCAATTTAGCCGTTGTTATTGTCTTTTTCTACCACACTTTGTACCGCAAACTTCGTAAAAAAAGTGCTTGTGAACGCTTGCTGGTGCAAAGCCACGTAGAACAGATGATGTTTCTCAATATTGGACTCAATACAGTTTATATTTTCATTGGTTTTTGGTTGCGTGAACATAGTTTTATCTACGATGTCTCGTATCCGAATTTGTGGTTGGGCTTTGGTTGTGCTATAATCATGCAAGGGCTTTTTTTATTGGTTCAAGATATGATGATTCTCCGTTTGCATCGCCGCAATTTCTGTAAGGCACAACCTTTTTTTGAAGAATTATTGAAAGGTCAATAGCGCATGAATAAGGTTTTTAGGCTTAAAACAGTAAAAATATGGAGTACTTTATTAAATAAGTTTTTAGAATTCATTTCAAGTCCAGCGGACTTGCACATTTATAGAAAAAGCGAAAGAGCAATTTCCCCGAGTCCAGCGGACTCGTACATACATACATGAGTGCGTAAGTAAATGTACGAGTCCGCTGGACTCGGGGAACACTTTTTCTCACTTTCTCTATAAATGTGCGAGTCCTCTGGACTCGGAATAATTCCGCAAACTTATTTAATGCACTACTGAGGGGCTCTCTTTTTTAAAAAATAAATGAAAAATGAAAAAAATACTCATTATCAACGGGCATCCCGACAAAGAAAGTTTCTGTTTTGCTTTGGCGGAAAGTTACAAAAAAGGTGCAGATTTGGCGGGTGCGGACTGCACATTAATTCATCTGATTGATTTAGAATTTAATCCAATTTTGAGTTTTGGCTACCGCAAAATATCCGTTTTAGAGCCTGATTTGGTTAAAATGCAAGCAGAAATCTTAGCGGCAGACCATTTGGTGTGGGTTTATCCCAATTGGTGGTCAACGTTTCCTGCCCTTTTGAAAGGCTTTATAGACAGGACTTTTCTACCCAATTTTGCTTTCAAATACCGTGAAAACTCGCCATTTTGGGATAAATTATTGCAAGGAAAAACGGCAAGGCTTATCGTGACAATGGACACGCCTTGGTGGTATTATTGGCTTATCAATAAAAATGCGGGACACAATGCGATGCGTACTGGCGTGTTGGAATTTTGCGGTATTAAACCCGTTAAAATTACTGTCTTTACTCCTGTAAAATCTTCTGATGATAAAAAAAGAAAACAGTGGCTTGAAGAGGCAATGGAATTAGGGAAACAACTAAAATAAAATTGTTTTTAAAATTTCATATCATGAAGCCACCATTCACATTAGAACAGTTTTTAGCTGTCTTCACGCACTACAATGAAGCGGTTTTTCCTATGCAAATTCTGTTTTATTTGATAGGCATAAGTGCTGTTTATTTAGTCCTAAAACCCAATGCAAATTCTGATACACTTATCAGTTCGATATTGGCTTTTTTTTGGTTGTGGATGGGCGTTGTTTATCACTTAATTTATTTCACCAACATCAATAAATTGGCTTATTTATTCGGTGCATTTTTCATTGTTCAGGGCATTTTATTTGTGGTTTTAGGTGTATTTCAAAGCAAATTATCCTTTTCTTTCCATGCGGATAAATTTGGCATAATGGGCATGAGTTTAATCGTATTTGCACTCATTATTTACCCCATTTTAGGCTATTTTTTAGGGCATATTTATCCTTCTTCGCCCACTTTTGGGTTGCCTTGTCCGACTACTATTTTCACTTTTGGAATTTTACTATTAAATGAAAAAAAATGTCCAATTTCAATTTTAATCATTCCTTTTCTATGGTCAATTATCGGTTTCATGGCGGCATTTCAATTTGGGATTTTGGAAGATACGGGTTTGATTGTGGCAAGTTTAATGACAATATCTTTATTGATTTATCGGAATAAATTATTGTCGAAAAAAGAAATTAAGAACTCTACTTTTTTAACATAAAACCTTGAAAATCAATAAAATACTGAGGGGGTACTACCAAATATTCTTGTTCATTTATTTTGATAAATCAATTGTCATGACTTCAAATTCATTACGTAATATTCATCTAATGTTACTATCTTTTCTTGGATTAAGCGCAATCGGCGGCGGTACTGCCTTAATTATTTCTCCTTCGGGAAAACTATTAGGCGGCTTGCCTTTATCCCTTTTAGCACGCTCACCTTTCAATGATTTTTTAGTCCCTGGCATTATATTATTCACTGTTTTAGGGCTATTTCCAAGTGTTTTAGTGTATTTTTTGCTTAAAAAAACGGACAATAAATTCGCCGAATATGTCAACTTTTTTAACGATATGTATTGGGCGTGGTCATTCAGTATTTATGTCGCTTTTGCCTTAATCATTTGGATACAAGTTGAAACGATTTACATACAAGGTGTGGGTTGGCTACAAACATTTTATATGCTTTTCTCTATTCCGCTTATCTTCGTTGCATTGTTGCCGCAAGTGAGGAATTTTTATAAAAAAGAGGCGAAATACTGAGGGGGTACCACAATTCATAAACCAACAATTTAAAACAATAAAATGAAAAGAGTATTAATCACGGGTGCAACAGGAAATGTCGGTATGGCACTTGTTAAGTCGCTTTCTAAAATGTCTCACACCTTACAAATTGTTGCGGGTGTGAGAGATATTTCAAAGGATAAAGCAAAATTAGCCGATTACAAAATAGACTTTGTAACCTTCGATTTTATGGATACTACAACATACAAACCCGCTTTGGAGGCTTGCGATATGCTTTTTTTATTGCGTCCACCACAAATTTCTGATACCGAAAAATACTTTAAACCACTTGTGAAAATTGCGAAAGAAACAGGCATAAAACACATCGTTTTTATCTCCGTTCAAGGTGTTGAAAAGAGTACCATAATTCCGCATCATAAAATAGAAAAACTGATTGTGGATAGCAAAATTAACTACACTTTTTTGCGCCCTGCCTATTTTATGCAAAATTTCTTGGGCAGTTTACACAACGATTTAGTGAATAAAAAGAAAATATTTTTACCTGCGGGCAATGCCAAATTCACGCTTATAGATGTACGTGATGTGGGCGAAGTGGCGGCTACAATACTGATAAATCCAACAAAATACCTCAATAAATCTTACGAGTTGACGGCAAATGAAGCCTTGAATTTTTCGGAAATGGCAGAACAATTAAGTAAGGGATTGGGTACGCCTATTACCTATCAATCTCCTAATCTTCTTCATTTTTATTGGCAAAAAAGAAAAGAAAAAATGCCTTTTGCCTTCATTTTAGTCATGATTATGCTCCATTATTTGCCAAGATTTCAAAAAACACCCAAAAATACTGAGGGGGTAAAAAATATTCTCGGTAAAGAACCTATGACGTTTTATCAGTTTATTAAAGACAATAAAATGTTGTTAACGACATAAAATCAACCTATATCTGTTTCATTCTTTATCATCTTTTTTTAGTTGCAATACCGCTTTGGCATTTAAGGGCGATACAACTTTTTTACCCGTTCTGGCTTCCAATTCCTGCAAAGCAACTTTGGCAACATTACCGCCTTGTTGTGCCACTTTTTTATTGTCTTCAAAAGTTTCGGGGTTGACGGCTTGTGAAATATCTTTCGTAGATGCCTCGGCAAGCATATTCAAAATTAATTCAGTATTGGTCATATTATCATGTAGGTTCTCTTTTTTCAAACCTTTAAGTGTTTTATATTCTTTGGTGGTATTATCCGACCATGATTTGGTAATTATATCGGTCAATGTAGCAAATTGTACGCCTTCTTGAAGACCCCGATTTTTCCATTCGTCGGTCAATTCCTTGCGAATTTCAATGCTTTTAAGACGTTGATTAATCCAATTTTCGGAATAACCCAATTGCAAATATTGCTCTAACGCACGGTCAATCGTGAGTTCTGGGTCTTGCATTTCGTCGATGCGTTCAGCCGCTACTTTTGCTATCCACACTTTGAAAGGCTCGGCTTTTGGGCTTGGAATAGATTGAATGAGGCGAAAAAGTTGCTCGGTATCGGCAACATCGGTTAGCCGCATTTTACCGTCGAGGGCTTGCATTTTCAAACCGTGACAATTTGTCACGGTTTCGTTTCCTTCTTCCTTTAACCGTTGTTTCAGTTTACGCCAATAGGCTGTTGGGTCAATACTGTCGGTCAATACTGTTACCATATCAACAATCGAAAAATACCATTTCTCTTGTTCCGCATCCCAAATGGAACGCACTTTTTTATCGTCAAAGACTTGGATAGCGGTTTGTTTATTCATACTATTTACATTTTGTGTCAAAGATAATAATCGTTGTTGTTTTTTAAAATAAATAGTTGGTTGTTTTTTAGATAAAAACAGTGTTTTACATTCAAAAACACATAAAAACGAGCAAAATACGACGTTCTCATAAATATTCAACATGCGCTATTTTCAAATCATCGTCCAAATTATAAAGCCTTGGTGTACCCGTTGGAATATTCACAAGCGCAATCGCTTCTTGGTCAATATGCTCCAAATACATCACCAAAGCCCGTAAACTATTGCCGTGTGCTACGATTAAAATGTTTTCATTTGCTTTGAGTTTTGGTTCTATTTCTAATTTAAAATAAGGGATAGTTCTATTAAAAGTATCCTCTAAACTTTCGCCGTTTGGGGGGCGAGCGGCGTAACTTCTTCGCCACAATTCCACTTGGGCATCACCGAATTTGGCTGCCGTTTCAGCCTTGTTGAGTCCTTGAAGGCTGCCGTACATGCGCTCATCTAAGGCGGCACTCATTATAATAGGTATGTCCGTTTGTTGAATTTCTTTTAAAATAATGTCTAATGATACTTGCGCCCTTTTGAGCATGGAGGTGTAAGTTCTATTGAATAGGAGATTTTTTATTTTTTTTCCCGCTTCTCTTGCTTCCTCTTCACCCAAAGGTGTGAGTGGCACATCTACATTGCCCGTGAATCGGTTTTCTAAATTATAGGTGGACTGCCCGTGGCGGATAAGCGTTAGAAGCGGCATGTTTTCATTGTTTAATAAAACATAAATATAGGTACAATAAAAACAGATTATATCAAGGAATATCTGAATGTATGAATCTTGCAACTTATTGTAAAAATTATGTAACACCTCGTCTTACCAAGTCCTTCACCTTTGCAAAGTCATAAAAATTATTTCATCACAAAAATCGAATTCTTATGAAAAAGGAAAACGCAATGGTTGCTATTTATAACAGCCACGAAGAAGCCGAACAAGCTGTAAAAAGTTTGCAAAAAAGCGGCTACAACATGAAAAATCTTTCCATAGTCGGAAAGGATTACCACACCGACGAAAACGTGGTTGGCTATTACAACATGGGCGACCGCATGATGCAATGGGGTGGCAATGGTGCTTTTTGGGGTAGCCTTTGGGGTTTAATGGTAGGCTCGGCTTTTTTTATGATTCCGGGTGTAGGACCTGTACTCATCGCTGGTTCTTTCGTGTCGGCTGTGGTTGGGGCGTTGGAAGGAGCTGTTATTGTAGGCAGTACGGGTGCGCTTGGGGCGGCTTTGTTCAGTATCGGTATCCCCGAAGACAGTATTGTGGAATATGAAACAGAAATAAAGGCGGGTAAATTCATGCTTTTAACCAATGGTACGACCGAAGAAATGGCAAAAGCCAGAGACGTATTGGGCGTAGATGCCAAAACAATGGCAATGGCTTAAAATGTGGCAAAGCCGTACCCCCCTCAGTCATGCGTTCCGCTTGATGAAGCCAAAGGCATCATATTTTTGGTAAAAAATATGATTTCGGCACTGTAAAATCAATATTATTTGTGGAAAACAAAAATATTGATAACAAATCACAAATCCCTAATCACCTATTAAAACGTTGTGGAAATTCATTCACAACATAAATTATCATCAATATGAAAAGTAATGCAGATTTGCAAAAAGACGTTCAAGATGCCCTCAAATGGGAACCGTTGTTGAACGCCGCAGAAATTGGCGTAACCGTAAAAGATGGTGTTGTCACACTCACAGGTGTTGTAAACAGCTACGCTAAAAAAATGGAAGCCGAAGATGCCGCTAAAAATGTAAAAGGTGTAAAAGCGGTGGTTGAAAAAATTGAGATTAAATACACCGACAGTTGGGCAAAAAAAGATGACAATGAAATTGCCACCGAAGTGCTCAATGCTTATCGCTGGAATTGGAGTGTTCCCAACGACAAAGTAAGGGTAAAAGTTGAAAAAGGTTGGGTCACGTTGGAAGGTGAAGTGGAGTGGAATTATCAGAAAGAAGCGGCGAAAAATGCTGTAAAAAACCTCATGGGTGTAACAGGTGTTGTCAACAACATCAAAATCAAGTCTGAAACGCATGATGCCGTCGAAAAAGAGGATATTGAGAATGCCCTTAGTCGCAATTGGTCAATTGACGATGAAAATATTCACGTCAAAGTTTCAGGCTCGCACGTGACGCTTACGGGTGTCGTTAACTCATGGTATCAAAAAGATGAAGCGGAACGCATCGCTTGGAAGGCTCCCGGTGTGTGGACAGTTAGCAATGATTTAGTTGTTGAATACGATTACGCATTAATTGATTGACTCATTCATCAATAAAATATGAGAGGGTAACACCTCTTGTATTTTGTTGATTGGTATTTGAGAAACGTAAAAGAAAATGTCAAAAAATCAATATAATTTAAGACGAAGGAACGATTAAAAATTAATATTAACGAAGAGATTTTTTTAAAACACATAGGCACATAGGACACATAGAAGTTATATAAAGTATTGATTATTAGGTGTTTACATATAATACTATGTTTTCTATGTGCCTATGTGTTTTAAAAAAATGACCTATTTTTTATTCGTTACTAAACTACTGACATTATGAAAATTTTCCTAATTATCATTTTAATTTTAGTCATTGGATTCACCGTTTTTCAAGCATATTTATCCATGTCAACCACCAAATCCGAAGTACAAGCCTTTCAAGTTATTCGCTCCGAAAAGGATTTTGAGATTCGCATGTACCCTTCTGTGACAATGGCAATGATTACATCTTCTGCCAAATCCTACAAAGAATTGGGGCGGTCGGGGTTCAAAAAATTAGCGGGCTTTATTTTTGGTGGCAATGATGCGAATAAGCAAATTGCTATGACTTCGCCCGTTCACATGGACATCGACGCTACGGGATCAACCATGGGTTTTGTTATGCCTTCCGTTTACAATGAAGATAATTTGCCCAAACCCAATGATGCCGAAGTGGTTATCAAAACCATGCCGATTGAGTATGTAGCGGCGATACAATTCAGTGGTTTTGCTTCCGATTCAGACATTAAACGCAACAAAGAAAAATTAGAAAATGCTTTAAAAGCGGCGAGTATCACTTATTACGGTAATTTTAGGTATTTGGGTTATAACCCACCCTATCAACTGTTTGGCAGAAAAAATGAAATCATTGTAGGGGTTAATTTGGATGCGAAATGAAGTTAAATGATAAGGCATACCCCCCTCAGTATTTTGACACTTTTTAAATCATTTTCCACCAAAAATTAAAAATAGACATAAAATGAAAGCATACAAATTATTTACCGCCAAAAAGGTTGGTGCATTAGAATTGAAAAACCGCATCGTTATGGCTCCCATGACGAGATGCAGAGCTATTGGCAACATACCCAACGACTTGATGGCAACCTATTATCAACAACGTGCCACGGCGGGTTTAATCATCACCGAAGGCACTTCACCTTCGCCAAATGGTTTGGGTTATGCCCGTATTCCCGGTATTTTTAGCGAAGAACAAGTTGAAGGTTGGAAAAAAACAACGGCAGCCGTGCATAAAAGCGGGGGCAAAATAATTGTTCAACTCATGCACACGGGTAGAATCAGTCATGTTTTGAATATGGCACACAATACCGAAATATTAGCACCTTCCGCAATAAAAGCGGCGGGGCAAATGTGGACAGATGCCAAACAATTGCAAGACTTTCCAATACCCAAAGCGATGACTATCGAAGACATTGTCTCGACGCAAGCCGAATTTGTAACCGCCGCAAAAAATGCGATTGCCGCAGGATTTGACGGTGTTGAGCTGCATGGTGCTAACGGTTATTTGTTAGAAGAGTTTTTGTCACCTTTCAGTAATGTGCGGATAGACAAATACGACGGTGGCATCGAAAACCGTTGCCGATTTGTCATAGAAGTCACAACTGCCGTTGCCGCCGCAATTGGAAAAGATAAATTAGGTATTCGTCTTTCACCTTATGGCGTGGCGAGTGATATGCCGTATTATCCTGAAATTGATGCGACTTACGATTATTTGTCAAAAGAACTCAACAAATTGGATATTGCTTACATTCATCTTGTGGATCATTCTGCAATGGGTGCGCCGACTGTACCCATTGAAATCAAGCAATTGATACGCCGCAATTTTAAAAATACTATTATTATTTGTGGCGGATATGACAAAGACAGCGCAGAAGCTGATATTGAAAATGGCTTGTGTGACCTCGTTGGATTTGGGCGACCTTTTATCAATAATCCTGATTTGGTTGAAAGAATGGAACAGAATCATGCTTTATCCCAAAACCTAAAAATGGAGTTGTTTTATTCGGCTGATGCGCATGGTTATACGGATTATCCGAATTTTAAAGAGCATTTGGTGCTTCAAATTCAATAAAATTTTAACCTATAATCTATGAAAAACAGTAGAGCTGTATCTGAAAAATAAATGGATGTTGCGTAATTCAAACCTGTTTTTTAAATTTATAAGACAATGATTTCATGTCCACCAATAATTTCAACATAAAAGGTTTAACCGATACCGAAGTGCTTGAAGCCCGAAAAAAACACGGCTACAATCGCTTAGATTTTAAAAAAGAAAACGCTTTTTTGAAAGCCTTAAAAGGTTTTGCCAAAGACCCAATGGTGCTTTTATTATTGGTGGCATCGAGCATTTATTTCATCATGGGAAAAACGGGTGATGGTATTTTCCTTGTCTTTGCCCTCGTCTTAATCTCCACCATTTCACTCTATCAAGATTCGAGAAGCCGTAATGCTTTGGAGAAATTAAAAGATTTTTCTCAACCCAAAAGCAAAGTCATTCGAAATGATGCGATTGAGGAGATAAACAGCGAAGATTTAGTGGTTGGCGATAGCCTCATGGTGGAAGAAGGCACCTTCATTTCAGCCGATGGCATCATCGTACATTCCAACGATTTTTCAGCCAACGAGTCCATTCTCACGGGCGAATCTTTTGCTGTTTTTAAAGATAAAGACAAAGAAGACAACGGCATCTTTCAAGGCACAACCGTAGCAAGTGGCTTGGCTATTGCGACCATTACGGCTATTGGTGGAGAAACGAAATTGGGTAAAATTGGTAAAAGTCTTGAAAGTATTCAAGAAGAACCCACGCCGTTAGAGCGACAAATTAGCAATTTTGTTAAGAAAATGGCAATGGTTGGCGGTGTCGTTTTCTTGATTGTTTGGGCGATAAATTATTTTCATTCTTACAACATTATGGATAGTTTACTCAAAGCCCTCACGTTGGCTATGAGCATTTTACCCGAAGAAATCCCCGTGGCTTTCACGACTTTTATGGCATTAGGCGCATGGCGTTTGATGAAACTTGGGATAGTGGTAAAACAAATGAAAACGGTTGAAACATTGGGCAGTGCCACCGTCATTTGTACCGATAAAACAGGCACGATTACGGAGAATAAAATGAGTTTGGCAAAGCTATTTGTCTTAAAAACACAAACTATAACCGATGCCGAAACCACCTTAAATGACGACAATAAAACACTCATAACAACGGCAATGTGGGCAAGCGAACCCATACCTTTTGACCCAATGGAAGTGGCTTTGCACGAGTCATATAAAAAAAATATTTCAGACGATACCCGACCACAATACGACATGGCGCACGAATATCCATTGGGTGGAACGCCGCCAATGATGACGCATATTTTTGAAAACAAAGCGGGCAAACGCATTATAGCCGCAAAAGGCGCACCCGAAGCGATTATTGCCGTTTGCACATTAAATGAAACAGAAATCAATCAAATAAATAAGGCAATTGAAGCCTTCACTACTGAGGGGTATCGGGTTTTAGCCGTTGGTGAAGCGCATTTTGAAGGTACTAATTTTCCTAAAACCCAACAGGAATTTCCCTTCGTTTTCAAAGGCATTGTTGCTTTTTATGACCCACCGAAAAAGAATATTCATACAGTTTTAGAGCATTTTTATAAAGCGGGTATTTCTGTAAAAATCATTACGGGCGACAATGCCGCTACCACCACCGCTATTGCCAAACAGATTGGTTTTAGAGGTTATGAAAAAAGCATAACGGGCGATGAATTAATGAAATTATCAGACGATGACTTGAAAAAATGCGTGATTGATACCCAAATTTTTACCCGAATGTTCCCTGAAGCCAAGTTAAAAATAATCAATGCTTTAAAAGCCCAAAATGAAATTGTTGCTATGACGGGCGATGGTGTGAACGATGGTCCAGCCTTGAAAGCCGCCCATATTGGTATTGCGATGGGTAAAAAAGGTACTGAAATAGCCAAACAAGCCGCTTCTCTGATTTTACTAAAAGATGATTTATCTAAAATGGTGGATGCTGTGGCGATGGGTCGAAAAATATATGCGAACCTCAAAAAAGCGATTCAGTTCATCATTTCCATTCATATTCCGATTATTTTGACCGTTTTTATACCGTTGGCTTTGGATTGGATTTATCCCAATATTTTTACACCCCTGCACATCATTTTTTTAGAATTGGTGATGGGCCCCACGTGTTCAATCGTGTATGAAAATGAGCCAATGGAAAAAAATACGATGCGCCAAAAACCTCGTCCATTCACTGATACTTTTTTCAGTTGGAAAGAACTTAGCACAAGCATTTTACAAGGCTTAATGATTACGGTTGGCACGTTGTATATGTATCAATTTGCGGTTCATCAAGGCTATGATGAAGCTGTGACTCGTACGATGGTTTTTACGACTCTCGTAACCGCCAATGTGTTTTTAACCTTAGTCAATCGTTCATTTTACTATTCTATTTTCACGACTTTCACTTATAAAAACAACTTGGTTTTAATCATCATCAGTGTCACGGTTTTGCTTACCGCTTTGTTGCTTTATGTGAAACCTTTGATGCACTTTTTTGAATTTGAACCATTGGATATGTATCAGTTGATTCATAGTATCATGGTTGGGTTTGTATCTGTCATTTGGATTGAGTTTATGAAATGGTATAATAGGCGTAAGATGGGAAATTAGCCTAAAATACTGAGGGGCCTCCTACCCCATTAAACCCAAACGGCTAAAATCTTTTTCCCTTCAAAATCAAGCCACTTTGAACGCCAATTTTTCACTTCCGAATGGTCGAAAATAAGTAAATATCCTTCGGTTAAATTTTGGCGGTCTAAGTAATCCGCAAGTTGTTTTAAGCCTTCTTCATGGGCTTTTTGACCATACCACAATTTGAGTTCTGCCACAAATTTTTGATGCAAATACGTGATGACAACATGTCTGTGCTAATTTTTTAGACACATCTGCCATGTAGTGTTCATTCGGATAACAAAGCCCTGTTATATTAAATCTTTTAGTCATAATCGTGTTGTTTTTTTCAAAATTATGCATAAAGATAAGAATTAATGCAAGGTTTTGAACGAACAGAATAGCCCTTTTGAAGATTTTTGTTTTGAAAAAAGACAAAAATACTGAGGGGCCTCCCCATTTCAAAAAATCACCTAATCCCCAATAACAAATCGCCAAAATGTGTGAATTATGTAAGTTTCAAAAATAGTTATGTAACACTTCACCGCTTAAAAACACGCACCTTTGTTACTATCTAAATTAAAAGGAAAACTTAATTTGAAATTATACATCAAATACATGGTAAGTACCCGTTGCAAAATGGTGGTGAAAGAGGAGTTGAAGAAACTTGGTCTGCACTTCATCATTGTGGATTTGGGTGAGGTGGAAATCATGGAAGATATTTCAGCCAATGTGCAGGAACAATTGAAAACAGCCCTTCACGAATCAGGTCTTGAACTCATGGAAGATAAAAAAGGCATTTTGATTGAGCGCATAAAAGGCGTAATCGTGGAAATGGTGCATCACACCGACGAATTGCCTAAAACCAATTTTTCGGATTATTTGACTGCCAAATTAAACCACGATTATACGTATATGGCGAACCTTTTTTCGGAAGTGCAAGGCACTACCATTGAGCAATTCATTATCTCGCACAAAGTGGAGCGCATCAAAGAGTTGATTATTTATGGTGAATTGAACATCACGGAAATTGCTTATAAAATGAATTATAGTAGCGTGGCGCATCTGTCCAATCAGTTTAAAAAAGTGACGGGGTTGTCGCCTTCGCATTTCAAACAAATGAAAGATAAAAGGCGGAATCCGATTGAGGAATTGGGGCAGTAATGAATGATGAATGATGAATTTGCAAAACATTGATAATCAATGTTTTATAGAATAAGGAAATGTAAATTTCAACATTTTGCGCTTTAAGTTTTGTAACCTTTTGTAGCGGCGGATTCATCCGCCGAATGCCACGCAAGCAATGCAAATTTAC
>JAYTMW010000677.1:0-1526 GCA_043728105.1 Saprospiraceae bacterium
ACACGTTATATACTATACGTGATGGCGGGAGCTTTTTTAGCTTTTGCCTACATCTGCAAGCAACATGCCTTTGGTTATATCCTTTTTTTACCTTTTTGGTTGTTGATAAAAGATAAAAGTTATGCATCATTAAATAAATTTTTGAGACAATTCGTAGCACCTATGTTGGCTTATGGCTTAGGCGCAGCCGTCGTAATTGGCTTTATGCTTTTTTATTTCTACAAAAATAATGCGTTGAAAGAATTGGATTTTTACACCAATAAATACGCTCTGAGCTACATTTCGCAAGCTGTCCCGTTCAAACAAATCTGGCTTTTCAGACCCATTTTTTGGGATGCACCTGTCTTTTGGTTTGTTCAATTTGCGACACTTTATTTTGCTTTTCGTCGCCCCACAATTTTCAAAGAACGGACATTTTTGCTCTTGTTTTGGTTCTGTACCTTCCTTTGCATTCACCCTGGATGGTTTTATCGCCCTCATTATTTTCAGTTGATGTTTCCGGGCGCAGCCATCATAACGGGCGTGGGCTTGACTTTGGTGAACGATTTTTGGCAACGCTTGCGCACGGATTATACCCCCTCAGTATTTCGGTGGTTGGCGGTGATTGCTTGCGCTATTTCACAATTTGGCTACTATTTTACGTGGAATAATTCAGAAACGCTTTATGCCTGTTACGGCAACGAGGGGTTTGATTTGATGAGAATCATAGGCGAAAAACTAAAAAAAACGACGCAGCCCAACGATAAAATAGCCATTCTTTGCCCTGAGCCAGAAGTCTTGTTTTATGCTAAAAGGCAATCCGCATCGGGTTTTCTATATCATTACCCATTGATCGAAAACCATATTTATGCCAACAATATGACCCATCAGTTTATGGAAGAAGCGGAAAAAAATGACCCCAAAATCTTGCTCTATCATTGTGGCATCGACAACGAAATCGGTTCAGATGTCAACTTAGAAACCCGTCAAATGTTGATTGAATGGTTTCAAAATTATTCAAAGAAATATAAGCTCATTGGTCAAATTTATAACAACGAAAAAAATGTCCCACAGCTCAATTTTCCAGAGAAAAACAAACCTCTGAATGATGCAAATAATGTTTGGTTTTATATTTTAGAAAAATCAAAAAATAACGTTTTCTGAAAAAAATAATTTTATAAAATATTGATTATCAACTTATTAAATCAATTTTTAAAGCCCATTAAACCCTTAAATACTGAGGGGTATCCTAAAATTTGTAAAATGAACCGTGGTATAAAAGTCCTTGAATTTTTAAAAAAATGATACTTCTTACACCATAAGTCATTGCTTTTTATACCTTAGTACATCAATCCAATTTTTACATTTTTAATCCATATTACTATGAAAAAACTACTCGTCGTTTTGTTCCTACAAAGCGTGTTTTCAATGGCTTTTGCGCAAGTGAAAGTGACCACAAAAGAGATAACGGATTCTGCTTACATCCGTCAAAACTTTGATAAAAAAGAGGTTAATATCTCTGTCCGTGACGGTATCAAACTCTTTAC
>JAYTMW010000678.1:0-3022 GCA_043728105.1 Saprospiraceae bacterium
ACATCCAAGAGCATTGGTTTTATATCCTTAACTTTTTCACATGATTTCAAGAAATTATGTCCACGTTCATCATCGGGATTGAGTTCGACATAGCGTTGAAAATACGATTTTGCAGAATCATAATTGGCTTGCATCATCAACACTTCGCCATAACGCAACACGTCTGTCATGTCAACATTTTCACCTGCGGTTAAAATCCTGTAAAGGTTTGCTGCTTTTTCAGCTTTATTCAATCGGCGATAGCAATCAGCCAATTTACTTCTGCCGTGAACATTATCCTTCTTTTTCAAAGCCTCTTCAAAAGCGGGAATGGCAGTTGCCCAATAGCCACTACGATAGAGTTCTTCCGCTTTTTTAAGACTTTGTGCTTTTAAAGAGAGGGAAGAAAAGGCCAATAAAATATACAAAAATGCTGTACGCTGAATCATTTAAAATTTAATTTCTAAGGTGAATTACTTTTTTATCAAAAAAGGAATATTTTTACACTAAATTATGTCAAAAATTGTGCAAATTTCTAATGTTTTGCGTCATAATATAAATCTTTAAACGTTTAGACGTTGATATTGTATCATTATCTTACATTTCTTTTTTAAAAAAACAGTTTTCTATGAAAAATTTGAAATTATTTGTTTTCACACTTCTATTGTCTATCCCCTCAGTATTTTTTGCTCAAACGACCGCTAAAGGTGAGTCTTCTTCGCTTGTGAACGAAGGCGAGCGTGTGATGAGCCAAGGAAACAAAAACAGTCTTGCTGTAAATTTGACTAAAACCAATGCCAAATTTGCAGAGAAAATGTGGAAAGATTTCACCAAACAATATAAAGGTGACTACAAGCGGGACAAGAAAAATGACGAATATTTTACCGACAATGCCAACATCGCATCGGTAGGCGGTGGCAATACGGTTGACTTATTTATGAAATTTGCGGAGTCAGGCGAAAACACTACGGCTACGCTTTGGATTGACCTCGGTGGAGCGTTTATCAACTCAAAAGATTTCAAAGACAAGTATGCTGAGGCGGAAAAATTGATGGCAGAATATGCCCTCAAAGTGGCTCGTGAGCAAACGCAAATCCAATTAAAGGAGCAACAAGATGCTTTAAAAGATGCTGAGAAACAACAAAAAAAGTTGGAAGACAAGCATAAAAGTTTATTACAAGACATAGAAGATTGGAAGAAAAAAATTGCTAAAGCCGAGCAGGATGTTATCGCCAATCAAAAAGGTCAAGATGATACGAAAGTGAAAATTGAAACGCAGAAAAAAGTGGTGGATGAGGTTCAGAAGAAGTTGAATTCTTTGAATTAATTTTTCTTTTTTTGTGAAAAATTATAAAAATACTGAGGGGTATCACGTTTAAGATGTGATACCCCTTTTTTTGATGCTAAGGATTAAAATGTTTGTACAGATAATAAATCAAGGTGGGCAAAAAAATGACTAAAATTATGACAAGCATGATACCCACTCTTTTTTTTTCTGACTTAAAATCATCAAGGTCGTGCCTTGGCTTCCCTGTCATTGGGTCTTCAATTACTTTTGATTTATTCATGTCTGAAAATATTTTAAACGGGTTATTTCAATTTGTTTGTTACCTAACTTTGTAACGAGTAAAGAACATGGTCTAAGTAAAGATTTTTTTTCAACACATAGGCACATAGGACACATAGATTTATATGTAATTATTTGATTTTCAATGAGTTATAAAGATTTTTTAAAAAACTATGTGTCCTATGTGCCTATGTGTTGAAAAAAATGACCTATTTATTATTCATTACTTAGTATTATTATTTTTAATATAAAATGAACGTAAAAATAGTAAAAAAATGGAATTAGGTTACCACTTACTTGTACTTTATTAATTGAGTCTTTGTCTTTTTTATTTAAATCCGCTCCAATCCTATTAAATACGGAATTGCTATTACTTGCTTATCTTCGCACCATGAAAAATGCCCTTTGCCTAATCCTCTTTTTGATAGTCATCAATGAGTCAAAAGCTCAAAAGGCAATGGTCTATCATTTTGAAAACGCAAAAGATTCTACATTTTTTATCAAAAATATCAATCCTCCACAAACTACATCTGATTCTGCCAATGCGCTTCAAATACTGAGGGGGTCGGTTTTGACGCTCCATCGGCAAGCATTTTTGGAGGCTTCTGTGGATTCTTTTGTGGCAGTTGATACGTTTTTTCACGCTCACATACACGTAGGCATACGCTACGAGTGGGCGCAATTGCGCAACGGCAATGTACCCGATGCGTTCCTCTCGCAAGTGGGTTTTAGAGAGAAACTGTTTGAAAATAAAGCATTTATATATTCAGAAATTGCTGATATTGAGTATAAACTCCTCACGTATGCCGAAGACAACGGCTATCCATTCGCCAAAGTTTGGTTGGATTCATTACAGATAAATGAAGGAAAATTATCAGCCGCTTTGATGATGCAAACGGGCGAAGTTTTTCGTTTTGATACTCTAAATACTGAGGGGTTAGCCCGTGTATCACCGAAGTTTTTACAGAATTATTTGAGTTTAAAAAAGGGAGAATTGTTTAATAGAAATAAGGTTTTAAGCATCTCACAGCGCATTGCAGAGTTACCTTTTTTGCAAGAAAGAAAGAAGCCTTTGGTCAAATTTTTGGAAGATAGAACGGCTGTTTTATACTTTTTTTTAGACCCCAAAAAGGCTTCAAAATGGGATTTTATGGTCGGTGTTTTGCCCAATACTACGCCTTCGGGCGACCAAAAGTTTACGATAACTTTTAACGGCAATGTCGATTTTCACAATCTTTTGGGCTTGGGTGAACGCATTTTTGCGAACTTTGAAAACCTCCGCCCCGAAAGCCCACGGGTGAATTTGAAGCTCGCATATCCCTATATTTTGAACCTGCCTTTTGGCTTCGACGGCTCTTTTGACCTCTACAAACGAGACTCCGCTTATCTTGAAACGCACTTGAATTTGGGTGCGCAATATCTCTTGGGTGGCAACGATTATATCAAGTTGTTTTGGAATCAATACAACTCTAATAA
>JAYTMW010000679.1:0-1858 GCA_043728105.1 Saprospiraceae bacterium
ACTGTAGAATGTTCAATAAACTTAGGCGTTGTTTTGTTGAAATGGAATTTCAAAGCCACTATTTTCTTACCTTCCTTAATTTTTTCAACTTCACGAATAAACAAATCCGTAAACTCGTTTATCTCATTGACCGCCGGCTCGATAACAAAAGAGTAAAATCCGGAAAAAAGAGGGTATTTGTCCTCTAATTCAAACATAAATTTCAGTTCCTCGAAGCCCAATTGCCGATACCCAATATTTTCATACTGCTTAAATAATTCATAAAATCGCACCGCATAAACCCCCAAATTGGTCACATTCGCTAATTCATAAGCCGTAAAACTCTTTTGCAATTGCAGCAAAAGCGGTTTCATTTCATCCTCAACCTTCACATCAATGTATTCTTGGTTTTCGATGCCTTTTTTATGCTCTTGACCTTCTTCCAAATAGCCGATTTTGCGGATAATGTGGTAGATTTCCTTGCGGTTGAAGCCATCAACCACCGTGTCGACATAAAACTTCTTATCCAAAAGCTTGCGCATGGCATCTCTAATCTCAGAATAACCGCGTTTAGGGTTGAGCTTAAACACTTTGGCGACATCCCGATACCAAATCCGATAAACTTGAAAATCATCGTCCTCGCGGCGAATTTGCGCCAAAAGCATCAGGAAAATACGGGTCTCCCAAATATCAAAATTATAGCGCGACTCAATCAAGTTATTGGATTTCTTAATCAGCGCTATGCCTTTGGTCTTATTTTTAGCTGGGTTTTTCTTTTTGGTAGTTGTCATCTTTAAAAATAAACTATAAGTAAAATGTGGCTATCGATAGTTAATTGATACTCTTTTGAACAATTCAATGCTCTATTGCCACAAATTTCTAATAGTAAAGGCATATTTCCAAATTTTTGCCACAATATTCTAACAGTTAGCCACAAATTTCTAATAGCAAAAAAAGAGCCACAAATTTCTAACAGTTAGCCACTTACTTCTAACAGTTAGCCTCATAACTCATTGATAATCAATGAGTTACAGAGGTATAAAACAATTAAAAAGAATTAAAAGAATTAAAACAACAACAACAGAAAAAAAACGTGTTGTTGTTGTTGTATTTTTAATAATAACCTAAAACCAGAAATTGTTATGTTTGGAAATATTGCGCCGCGCATTTTTTGAATATTTCTGTTATAATTGGAGATACAGAGCCTAAAACAACTAATAGTAAAATGTGGCAAAATGAAGGTGAATTGAGAGAAAACTTTGACATTTAGCATTTTTTGAAAAGACGATATAAATGTCAAAATTTATTTTTTACGTATTTTTTACGTAAATAAATTACACTAATTGCGTAAAAAATATGCAATTAATGCGTAAAATAGACTTTTGCTAAATATTCCTAAAAACTTATTTTCGATTATGCTTTATGTACCCCCTCAGTAAATTGGCAATTTTGCAGAACTATAGAATATTCTGTATATTTGCAAACAGTATAAAAATCCATTCACAATGACAAAACCTGTTTCAATCGTTTCAGAATCAAAAACCATCTACATAGCTGACCCTAAATTCGCCTCTATTGAAGCGTATTATCGGGCAGAGGAAAAATCTTTAACCAAAAACGAATACCACGATGGTATCATCATTCCTATGGCTGGAGCAAAACTAAAACATAACCGATTAGCATTAAAAGCTGCTCATTTAATTGAATCTTTTGTCGAAGAGCAAAATTTTGACTATATAGTAAGCAATAGTGATACTAAAATCCGCATCGAAGATTTCAATAAAATTGTATATCCAGACGCTGTGGTCATTTGCGAAATCCCTCAGTATTATAAGAATCGGGAAGATACTATTACAAACCCCTTGTTGGTTGTTGAAGT
>JAYTMW010000680.1:0-5221 GCA_043728105.1 Saprospiraceae bacterium
TTATTTTAGCATTTTTATAAAATTAAATTTTTTATTTAAATTAAATAATAAAATTAAATTTTTATAAAAGAAATAAAATCAAAATACATATACGCCTTGATATTCGTAATTTATAGTTTAATTTTTTGTTAAAAAACAAATAATATTCGGCTACCTATTGCCAAATACTTTGGGGGTGCTTACATTTGTTCTCGATATGAATTATACAGGTACTACATATTACTTCACTTCCACTTGCAAGCGTCAAATCCGACCGCTTCGACCAAGCCGTACACCGCGTGTGTGCGTGCAACTCTAACTTCTACCCGACAATTAATCATGCAAGGCGTGATGTCGTACAAGTCTAAAATTTCCCTAACCACACAAGTTTAATTTTTTTCTAAAACGCTTAATGTATTGGGCTTTCCGCTCGGTTGCTTTGTGCTATTTTTTATTAAAAAAATGCCTAAAATACTGAGGGGCCCCTTTCGATTAAGAACCAATAAAAATTTAATGAAAAGCGTGATTCTATTTATTCAAAAATCATTCTATTCATTCTGATTAAGACAAACACGTTTTAACGTTTCTTAATATTTAAATCCTTTATTATCAAACAATTAAATCGTTTTTTTAAGAAAAATGCAAAATAAGAAAGATATCGAAACAGTGAATATTGTTATAGAAATTGCGAATGAATCACATGCGCCTTACGCCCAATTCATCTGTGATTTGATAGAAGAAAGTGCGAAAGTGCGTGGCACGGGCATCGCCAAACGTGACCCGAACTACATCAAACAAAAGTTGGAAAGTGGTCACTCCGTGGTTGCCTTCGACGGCGTGCGTTTGATTGGTTTTTGCTACATCGAAACGTATAGCGACACCAATTACGTCTCCAATTCAGGTCTAATCGTTGACCCGACCTATCGGAAACATGGTTTGGCTCGTGCCATCAAGAAAGAAGCCTTTGATTTGGCCCGCAATCTCTATCCCGATGCCCGTGTGTTCGGTATCACGACAAGCGGCCCCGTGATGAAAATCAATACCGAATTAGGCTATATGCCCGTGCCGTTCAGTGAGCTGACGCAAGACGAAAATTTTTGGAAAAGCTGTTCAAGCTGCCCCAACTATGAGATTTTGCAAATGAAAGAGCGCAAAATGTGCTTGTGTACGGGTATGCTCGCACCGTCAAAAAATGAGGAAGAGGCTATGAAATATGACCTAAGCCATTTGCTTTTGAACAATAATGCAAGCAAAAAGGATGGTAAAAAAGAAGATTATAAGGAGTTCAAAACGGTGCGTTTTGCGACGGATTTCTTTTGATTTTTGTCATTCAGTAGGAATCCTTTTAAAAAAGCGGAAAAGAGATTCTTACTGAATGACAAAAATAAGTCGCCTTGTAAATGGTAATATATTGATAATCAATCAGTTATAAAAACCAACGATTTCTTGAAAGACACCTAAAAGTTCAGCAAGATTGGTTGGGCTATATTCTGATTTATCTATAAAAAGTTGATTGTTTTCAAGTTTTAAAAAAATCCATTGGTTGGCATTGGTTACGCATCCAAAAATCGTCACAACGGTTGTATTGTTTTTTTGATTGAAAACACGTGCGCCAATCATTTGTGCGGCGGCTTGGGCAATACTGCGTTCAATAGCTTGATTGAATTTTGCTTCCGTTATGTTGATTACAGGCGCAAGGATTTCAAAGACATCGGGGCGATTGACAAATAAAAAATCTATTTCGCCATTAAGCCCTGCGGCACGGTCGGCATTGAGATTTTCGCCTGAAAAAAGCGTTAATTTATCTTGGTTTCGCTCTTGTACCTCGGTCAAAATAGCGGAAATAGTAGATTCCGAAACAGCTTTTTCAGTAGTCGGTCGAATACCTGAACGTTTTTTACGTAGCGTTTCGACCAACCAATCAGAAGGTTGAATGGGTTTTATTTTATCAAAAAGATACGCTTGATGTTGATGAACACCAAATCTATTTTCTAAGTCCGCTAATTTAAAATCTCGATAAGCCATTTTACTTTTTTTACAAAATTAAGGGATTTTATATTGAAAATAGATAGTTTCTGCATATTTTTCTAAATAATTTAACATTTATGAACTCTAAAAACATCCCATTTCAAGTCATTGACTTAAACCAAATTGTACCCACGGAGCATAAAGGCGATAGTGGGATGGCTCTTTGGCATACACAACAATATGACGGTTTACGGGTGCGCATGGTCGAATATTCGCCCAATTATGTGGCCGACCATTGGTGTCAAAAAGGGCATATTGTGCATTGTTTGGAAGGTGAATTTACGAGCGAATTGCAAGACGGTACAGCCTATAAATTAACAAAAGGCATGACCTATATTGTGTCCGACGACCTTAGTTCGCATCGTTCGGTGACGGGTACTGAGGGGGTCAAGTTGTTGATTATTGATGGTGATTTTTTAAAAATTAAGTGAAAATACTGAGGGGGTCTATGAAAACAGAAATAGAAGAATTAAGCGCATTGATTGAAAAATCGGTGAAAGAATGGACGGCTATGCCTAAAAATAGTTGGTTCAATAAGCCGCAGCCCACCAAATGGTCGAAGGCAGAACTCGTGGGTCATTTGATTGATTCGGCGCAAAACAACATCCAACGGTTTATTCGCTCGCAATATGAGGATGCGCCGAAGGTGTTTTATGCGCAAGAGGATTGGGTTCGTTTGCAGCATTACGAAACGGTTGAAAAGGAGGAATTGATACAACTTTGGGCTTTGTTGAATCGTCAAATTGTGCGCATAGTGAGCCATATTTCTACCGAAAATCTTGAATTACCGTGCTATTTCAAAGTAGAAGGCGTTGTTCAAACTGTTCCCATAAGCTATGTTTTTGAGGATTATGTGGCGCATTTGAAGCATCATTTGGGGCAGTTTTGAGGAGAAATACTGAGGAGCCTGTTTCTGAATTTTCAACTAATTTACACTACTTTTGCTTTTATAAAACAAATGTTATGAAGAAAAATTTATTATCCCTTTTCTCAGGTTGTGGTGGTATGGATGTGGGTTTTGAAGGTGGCTTCAAGATACCAAAAGCGACAATAAATACTCATATTCATAAAGATTGGGTTGAAAAAGAGGACGATACGCACTATTATTTGAAACATACTTCATTTGAAACGCAATTTGCAAACGACATCAGCGAACACGCTAAAATAGTATGGAACGACTATTTTTCAAAGAAAAGAGGGTATGATTTGAAAGGTACTTTTAAGGTGGGGAGTATTGTGGATATTGTTAAAGAATATCATAACGGCAATACCAATATTTTTCCGAAAACAGTAGATATTGTAACTGGCGGTTTTCCTTGTCAAGATTTTAGCGTAGCAGGTAAAAGAAAAGGTTTTGACTCACATAAAGACCATAACGGTAAAATTATCAAGACAGAGATGCCGAGCGAGGAAACACGTGGGAAGCTCTATATGTGGATGCGAGAAGTCGTTGCCATTACAAAACCAAAGATTTTTATTGCCGAAAATGTCAAAGGATTAGCCAATTTGGGTTTAGTTAAAGACATTATTCAAGCCGATTTTTCTAATATTGACGGTGACGGTTATTTGGTACTAAACCCAAAAGTATTACACGCAGGACAATTTGGCGTACCACAATCAAGAGAACGCATCATTTTTATTGGTTTCAAAAAATCAGCTTTGACCCCCGAAGCTTTGTACGAACTGTCTAAACAAGATATATCAGAAAAATACAATCCTTATCCAATACCGACGCACCGTTTGAATGGTGAAATGCACTTTTCTTCAGTAGAACATCTAATGACAACATTCACCAAAAGCAGAGAAGTATTGTTGGATTTGAGAGAGCCCGAAGAAGCGGCTGATTTATCGCAACGCTATTATTCAAAAGCCAAGTTTATGGGGGTTCATTGTCAAGGGCAGAAAGAAGTCGAAATGGATAAACTTGCGCCTACTATTCGTTCCGAACACCACGGTAATATTGAATATCGAAGATTGAACCTTGAAAACGGAGGAAAAAATCGTGAAGAATTGGGAAAAGGCTATAAAGAACGACGATTGACATTGCGTGAATGTGCAAGGATTCAGACTTTCCCCGATGATTTTAATTTTGTTATTCAAGGTAAAAATAAAAAAATGCAATTCGAGGTAAGTCCGTCAATTGGTTATAAATTGGTGGGTAATGCTGTTCCGCCTTTATTGGCGTATCATATTGCGAAAAAAATAGAATCTTGTTGGGATTTTTATTTTGATTCAATGTAAAATAACATTCAAAATTTTGAGATATTCATGAATCCTACATTAAAAACAAACGATATCAACTCTTTTTTAACGGTTTATTTTCATGAAATTGAAATGCTGTTGAATAATACCCCAAGTGGACTCGAGGCTATAAAATTCCAATCCGAGGAAGCCAATACTGATGAGTTTATCAAACGATTCTTTCAAGCGTTTTTACTAAAAAACAACAACATAAAAGACGTTAAACTCAGAATATTGTCTGTTAAAATTGATAAAGAAATTTACAATATTGAGATTGAAAAATTGAAAAACTACCATATTACCAAAATTTTATTACCAGAACAATTAGATATTGAGCAAAAAAAACGTATAGCTGATTCTAAAAAATCAGTTTATACTAATCCAGATTTATATTTGGTAATTACTAACGGAACAGAATTTTATTATGAATCAATAGAATTAAAATCTACGAAAGACAATAATATTCCAGGTTCGAGTGTTCAGCAGGTTTCGCCATTTGAATGGGTTATCTTTGTAAAAAGAGACAGCAATAAGGTATTAATCACAACGGGTCACTATATCAATAGCATCACGGAAAAACTACCTTTCCCAGACAGAAGTCCAAGACCACAAATAGGATTTAAAACGCTACTTGATTGGAATAAGAAATATCGAAAAATTGAAAAAGATACACTCTTTATTGAAAATATCAGCAACATCAATAATGATAAAATCAAACTTTTATCAGATTGGCAAGACTATTTGGCTTCTGAATGGTTAGAAATTATCAAAGCCAAGCAAATTAAAAATAACGAAAAATGGTTCAATAATGCTATCAGAAAATTTGCTTTAAAATTTTTTGATTATACGGATAAATTATCAGAAGATGATAAAAAGGAATTAAAAGACAACTTGAATAAGCTAATAAAATAACATAACCAATTCATTATCAAACAATTACATCTATGAAAAAAGTCGTACTCGCCTATTCGGG
>JAYTMW010000681.1:0-4033 GCA_043728105.1 Saprospiraceae bacterium
AAAATTATTATTCGGACATTTACAGTGACTGATATTTATAACAATTCAACAAAATGTAAGCAAGCTATTTATGTCAAAACAGCTACCCTTGATCGTGTCAATTGCCCTTCGCCTACTACGGTTATGTGCGTAAATGGCTATCAAAATTTGTATCCTCGTGACACCATTATAAACGGCATTACTTACAAAGGAACGGGTGAACCCAAATATTCTAATGGCAATCCTTTGAACATCGGCTCGTGTAAAATATTGGCTTCTTACTCAGATGTCCGCCTTAATTATCTCAATTCATCAAATTACGAAATTGAGCGTACTTGGCTCTTATTAAATTGTTGTTCGGGTGAAAAAACGAGATGTATTCAAACCATAAAAGTCATTGATGCAAAGCCAATATTGGCTTTGAAAACAGGTCAAAAATTTGATTTGCCTGCATCCAAAACGTTGCAAGTATCTGATAATCAATTGATTAGCTCTGTCTCAGATGATTGTACTGCTAAGGCTGATTTACAATTTGGAATGCGTAAAAAAGGCAGTGGGAGTGGTTTTCCAACTGTTCGTAGTTTAACTTTTGGCTGTCTTGATTTAAGCAAATTTATTATAGAAATATGGGTAAAAGATGGTTTAGGTAACACAGAGATGAAGGAGGTTGAAATTGAAATAACGGACATCAACAACAACTGTAATCCACTCATACCACGCATCGCTTTGAGTGGTTCGGTCACGCGTGAGAATGGTGATAAAATAACGTCATTGGTTACGTTGTATAAAAACAACGACTCAATAACAACCCAATCCGCCGCTGATTTCAACTTCATAGATTTACCAACGAGCGTAAATTATCGCTTGAAACCGGTTCGAGATAGTGATATTTTCAACGGTGTTACGACCTTCGATATTTCCATAATCAGTCGTTATTTAATAGGAATTGATTCTACAAATATCAATACGCCCGCCCGAATGATTGCTGCCGACGTGAATGCCGATGGCGAAATTAACGGTGCTGACATGATTCATATTCGTAATTTGATTTTAAGAAAAACATCAACTTTTCCGAACAACAAAGCATGGCGTTTTGTCTCTAAAAACTATGTTTTCCTAAATCCACAAAACCCTTTTGGCGAAGATTTTCCAGAGGTTTTGAGTTACAGTAATTTAAATCAAAGCATTACACAAGCTAATTTTACGGCCATAAAAGTAGGTGATGTGAACGGCACAGCTCGAAGCAATTTTAGCGGCTCGAATACCACAACCTTAAATGTGCGTGGCAGCAAACCTGTTTTAAAGATAGAAACCGACGATATTGAGTTGAAAAAAGGCGATACTAAAACCCTTTCTTTCCACTTAAATGACCCCTCAGTATCAGGTTTGACGGCGGTTCAATTTGCTTTAAATTTTGATAAAAACAAAGCCAATATCACCCATTTAAAACAAGGTGAAATAGCAAATTGGACAGAAGCCAATCAAAATTTAGTCGCATCGGAAGGCACATTAGCCACGGCATGGTCAAGCGGAAAAGCCACTCGTTTTGACAAAAATCAATCTGTGTTCACGTTGTCCATTACGGCAAAAGAAGATATGAAATTGAGTGAAATTATGTCTCAAAATGCTCAATTTACTGAGGGGATAGCTTACGATGCGGCGGGTAATGAATTGTCTATTCAATTGATATTCAATAAGTTAGGTATAAAAGAAAAGGCTTATGAGTATAACCTTCTTCAAAACGTACCAAATCCATTTACGCAAGAAACGGTCATCCCTTTCACGATGTCAAAAGAGGATTTTGCAACTCTAACTGTTTTTGATGCCACGGGCAAAATTGTATCCACGACCCAACGAACTTTTGCAAAAGGGTACAATGAAGTCGTATTCAAAAATCAGAATACAACAACCGCAGGTGTGTATTATTACCGTTTGCAAACGGGCGCATTTTCAGCGGTGAAACGGATGGTTTTGGTGAAGTAATTGGATATTTTTTTTAATGAAGATAGGAGTGACCCCCTCAGTATTTTTGCCTTTTTTGGGGTAAAATACTGAGGGGGTATTTTTTTTACTGTTTCTCTATAGCTGAGTTCTTTATTCAAAAATCATAAAGACTACATTTAAAAAATAATGTACTTTTACCTCAATGAAGTAACAGACAAAACTATGCACTCATGCAAAAAGAGAAATACGAACTTTCGACAGACCCCGATGTAACAACTTTTAGATTTTTAAGCAAGGGACCCAAAGGAGAAATACCAAAACTTGTAATATTTCAAAAAACAACCATTAAAAATGTGCATAATTTGGCATTTGGGGATTGGAATGAAGAGACAAATGACATTGATGATAAAGTTATTAGCAATGATAATGATAGTGAAAAGATATTAGCAACTGTCGCAAGCACAGTTCTTTCATTTACACACAAATATCCTAAGTCAATGATTTTAGTTAAAGGTAGCACTCTATCAAGAACTCGCTTGTATAGAATTGGAATTTCTAATAACTTTGAGGAAATTAATCAGAATTTTGATATTTTAGGTTATCGAGAAGAAACTTGGCACCCGTTTCATAAAAACACAGATTACGAGGCATTTTTGGTTAAACGCAAAAAAAAGAGAAAATGAAAGATATAATCCAAGAGTTAAACGATTATAAAGTACCCATAATTAAAATAGATCAAGGTTTGGCTAAAATCAAATACGAAAACCGATTTAGCCAAAAACTTGCCGATGCTAATGCTTTTTTAGCAAGAGTAGGTGTGCCGAAGTCTTTTGCAACATTTTCTGATGATGAACAATTGTTGAAACAATATGCCTCGAATTTCGAGGAAATGTCTGTTGCTTCACAATCAATTAAATCAAATTTTTGGCTCGAATCGTTGAAGAACGGTGACGAGGAATTAGTACGTTTCTCCGCTTCCGAGGAGGAATATTGGGATTTAGTACAATTACCAGAGTTTAGATTGGATTATAGCAATGGCGAAATCATCGCTACTATGAGTTACGCAACCGAAAACCACGAAACTATCACCGCAAACTTAATCCGTCTCTTAGGAAATGCTTTTGAAAACAACGATGTTCGAGTTTTAGGCAGCAATCGTCCCGTAAGAGTTCAGGCACTCAAAAAAAATTTTGAACCAGATATTCAAGTAATTTTTGGCAATACAGAGTTGTATTATTACAAAAAAACGATGAATGCGACCCTCAATCCTGCAATTTTAGTCGAGGTTTTGTCTGATTCAACCCAAAAATATGATCGCACCGATAAGTTTGATGCTTATAAGTTAATAGATACGCTTCAAATTATGCTTTTCGTTGATTCAAATAATATGAATATAGTTGTGTACTCACGGACGAAAAAACCAAATGAATGGCTTATGACTACGTTCACTGATTTGAATGATAAAATACGTATTGCGGGCCATTCTTTTCCGTTAAAAAAAATATATCAAAGAGTCATTTTGAATATTTGAGATTGAAAAAGATTCGTTGAACCATAAAAATACTGAGGGGCCTCAAAAAAGAGCGACCCCTTTTTCTTTGCCCTTAAAACATCTTATTATCTTTGTAAGCAACTATTTCTACTCTGGCATTCTAAAATTAGAAAAGGACTAAAGGAATTGATTGTATTTTTAGAAAGAAAAATTGAAAATTTTTTTTTCTAAAAATACAATCAATTCGAAGAAAAGTCCCCTAAAGCACGCTTTTTGCGAAGCAAAACAATGAGTAAATATCTAAAGATGCAGAGTGCCAAAGTAGAACTATAAACAAAGAAAAAATATGGCAAACAAATACCTCAATTTCATCTCCGACGAACACCTCCTTACGGGCGTAGCGAACCTGCACAAAGCCTACCTGAAAGCCAAAGGAAACGTGACCAAAAAGAACTTTTACAGCAACAAAGTAGATACCATAAAACTCACTTTTGACGCTAAATTCAACAATATTGATGAAGAAAGCCTTATCCAAGCCGAGATTTTGCGTCAAATTGATAAATCCATCAATAATTCAATAGGCACATTTCACGAGCATATTTTGGGCGGCATCGCAGG
>JAYTMW010000682.1:0-1593 GCA_043728105.1 Saprospiraceae bacterium
AATTTTGGCCAATGCCGCCAATAAAGCAACCCGTTCAGCACTTTTCTCCTCAATAAAATCCGTAACAAGAAGCATTTCCTCTTGTTCTTTTTCAGAAATAGTATTGTTGTGTTGCTTCGCTTGCAATTCTTTGAAATGCCTAATGACGGACATGGGAATTATTTCTTTGATTTGTTTCAATAAAACAGCTTCCTCACCAACAGGGGCAGACGGTTTTTGACCACTTATTGCGTGGTTGAGTTTTTCAAAAAAAGTTGCTAATTCAGTTTTATTCAGCCGAGAAACGCCTTGAACCAAATCATCAAATCCAACTTGTAAGCCTTTTTTTATGTTGACTGTTTGCATTTATGTGATTTTTATTTTCAATTCATAATTATTTTACAAAGTAACAAGTTAAAAACAACATGGTCTATTTGAAGTTTTTTTTGAAACACATAGGCACATAGAATACATAGTTTTTAGGGAAAAAATTTATAAATAGTTGAAAATCAAACAATTATATATTAATCTATGTGTCCTATGTGCCTATGTGTTTCAAAAAAAATGACCTATTTATTATTTACTACTCACAAAGTTATAAGTAATCTTGACATTTAACAAGCCTTGAAAACATATATTTGTGTCGTATAAATTCAAGCTAAATTCTTTCTTTTTCTAAATAAAACAAACCCTAAAATAACAGCCACTACCCCACTCCACAACCAGCCCGATTGCCACCATTGCGCAAACGACAAAGGCTCAATATCACCCATCAAAATCATCGCCGCCCACGTGTTAGGCACTCGACGAGACGGTTCGGCGGTGCTGAGATGCGTGAGTTTGGCTTGCTGCAAAGCGACATCTTTGGGCATCCCATTTTTAAGATTTTCGTAAAATTTGACCATGATTTCGGAGGTCGTTTTGTCGGGTACGCTCCAAAGGCTCATCACCAAACTTCGGCAACCTGCGAAGGCGAAGGAGCGAGCCAAACTCATAATGCCTTCTTTGCCTTTCAACACGCCATCGCCCGTGTTGCAAGCACTTAGGACAGCCAATTTTGTCTTCAATTCCATTGAATATAAATCGTAGCCCGTCAAATAATTGGTGGTATCGTTGGGTGCGCTTCTACTGAAAATCAGACCCGAATTTAAGGCATCTTTTGGGTCTAAAAAGCCGTGCATCGCTAAGTGAATCACGCCTTGTTTGGGTGCATTTTCTAAAAACGATTTTTTAGTCGCTGATTCATCAATCCACGCCTTGCCGTTGAGCATGGATTGTATGCTATTGACTTCTTCAACCGTATATTTCAAGGGCGTTATCTTATCATTTTTCTTTTCTGTTTCTGAAAAAAAGAATTTATTGGCTTCATAACTGATGCCGTAGCCACCAAAAGAGCCTTCCATATTTCCGCTTTTTTCAACGTCCAAAAGACGATTTGAATAGGCATAACTCACCGCCATACGTTTCAAAAGCCACGGTGTATTTTCGCCTCGCCACGAAGTCGCATCATCGGTCAAAAGCATTTCAAAGGGAATGTAACTCAAAGCACCATCGGGAATGATGCGTAGTCGCTCAATTTTGTTTGAAATACTGAGGGGCCCCTCTAATAAATTT
>JAYTMW010000683.1:0-4905 GCA_043728105.1 Saprospiraceae bacterium
GCACCAACATTGTCAAGCGGAGCCGCTGAACCAACAACTGTGCCACTGGCATTTTTCCAAGAATAAGTGTAAGGTGCTGTGCCACCGTTTGTAGCCACAACTATTTTTCCAGTTGTTGTATTAAAACACAACACATTGGTGATGGTAGGCGAGCCGAACGAAATGGCCGTTGCTGGCTCTGTTACAGTAGCCGATGCCGTTTTTTTACAACCTTTTGCATCTGTTATCATAACATTATAAGTTCCTGCGAGTAAACCACTGATAGCAGGTGTGTTGGTTGCAGTAAAGTTATTGGGGCTCGTCCAAGCGTAAGAATACTGAGGGGTGCCTCCGTTTACAGTGATGCTCACAATACCTGTGGCAACACCTTTGCATGTGATGTTCGTAATTTGTGGTGTTGAAACCGTCAAAGCACTTGGCTCTGTGATTGTAAATGCTGGTGGATTGAATGAACAAGTTGCGTTGTTCACATCTGTGATAGCAACTGTATAACTACCCGCTTTCAAACCTGTTATATCTTTTGAAGCGGATGTAAAAGTAGGGCCTGTCCAAGCATACGTAAAATTGTTTGAACCACCCGAAACGGTTAAGCCAATTGCGCCATTTATGTTGCCGTTGCAATCAATATTCGTGATGTTCGGTACTACATTTAAGTTCAAACCAGATGAAGAAACGACAATTGGCGTTGATGTAATCATACAAGAGTTAGCATCGGTAATTTTAACCGTGTAACTACCCGCTGCCAAACCTGTAATATTTTGGTTTGTACTTGAGAAAGAAGGCCCAGTCCAAACAAAAGTATAAGGCGCTGTGCCATTTGTTGGCGTAATGCTAATAGCTCCAATAGACGTACCACAACCCGTGTTCGTGACAACGGGTGTCCCGACTGAGATTGCCAAAGGTTGAGTCACCGTAAGTGGGCCAGATGTTTGAGCGCAATTTTTTGAATCCGTGACCGTCACGAGATAATCACCTGCAAACAGCGTGGCAATATCTTTAGTAGTCGCTGTGAAAGGGTTAGGTCCAGTCCAAGAGTAAGTGTATGGAGCTGTGCCGCCACCAACTGTCAAAGCAATTGCACCATCTTTTCCTGCGTTACATTTTACGTTCGTGATAGCTGGCGTAACGCTCAAAGCCGCACTTGGTTGAAGAATGATTGACGTATCTTTTGCAATACAGCCCTTAGAATCTGTTACTGTCAAAAAGTAAGTACCCGATTTTTTTGCTGCAAGATTAGCCGATGTTTCAGCACTACTCCATAAATATGTGTAAGGAGAAGTGCCACCCGAAACTGTCAGCGTAACAGAACCCGTTGGTTGATCAAAACATTTGACATCAACAATTGCTTTTGTAGCAACCACTATTTTAGTAGGTTCTACGACATCAAAAGTATCTTTTTTAGCTACCGCCGCACCACTTGAAACGACGACAAAATATTTACCCGCTTTTAAGTCCGTAATATCCTTAGTTGTGGCTGGCGCAAAGCCAATTGGCCCCGTCCATGCGTATGTGAATGTGCCTGTGCCACCGCCAGGAGTAAGAACTACTTTACCATCATTGCCCGCATTGCAAGCAACGTCCGTTTTGACACCCGTGAGCGTTATTGGCGGTATCACTACCCCATTTATAGCAACACTACCCGCAACAAAATCTATATCACATTTTGCAGGAATACAAATTATAGGACTTACTGGATTGGTAGGTGTAACCTGATAAACCTCATATTTAGAAGGGTATCGGTCAAAATAAACACTTGAAGTAGTACCCGAAGCACCAATTAATTTAAAACAAATATCGTACATCAAGGTGCTGTCATCCGCAAAACTTACACCATTGGTAGAAGGATCATCCCAATAAAAGGTTAACGAACCCGAAACAGCGGGCTTATAAGTGAAACGATTGAGTGGCGAAGTGTACGTTGCTAATGGAGAAGGATTAGGCAAAACCAAAGAGTCAAGACCCAACGTCGTATTTAAAATACGACCTTTTATGAAACTTAACTTTGTAGAGTCCCATCTCATACCCCATTTTGTAAAAATAAGGTCTTTAAAATTTTTAAGATATACCCTTACACACACCGTATCACCGACACTACCAGTTGCATGTTGAGCTGAAAAGGTTAAACGACCAGGTGCTGGTGGGTTTTTCACTGTCACTACACCGTTTGTTGCGTTAAGAGTTGTAGAAGCCTGCGAGCCATTGATTAAACGAGTGATAACTGCACTCGTAGGCAAAGAACTGACTGTTGTAGAGGTATTGTTTGCACCAATTGCGGTGTAACATAATTTGAAAAGCGTATCTCCTGCTGGTACTGTTTTTTGCGTAGCTGAAGCAAAATTAAAATTTAAACGACCATTGGCAACAGCCTGAGTTGTCGTGAAGTTTGTTAGATTTAAACCCAAGGTTGTGTTCATTCTTGAAACAGAGTCAAAACGAATTACCGTAGAATCCCATTTCATGCTCCATTGAGCCTTGGTCAAATTGGTAAAATCTTGTGCCGTCACGCCCACACATACATTTCCGCTAACAGGAATCTGATGCGTTGAAGTTGTAATTGTCAAAGGGCGATTGGTTGGTGGAATACCCAACGAACCAAAAACAATAACAGAAGGATCTAACTCTATACCATTTTGAGCAACGTTAACAGGCGTAGCATTACCAGAAAATTGCATCCAATAGTTCGAAGAAGCTGCTAATACTTTTAAATTGACACGATAGATTTTTGTACCATCGGGCAACGTCGCAGAAGCGGAAGATGGATTCCAACTAAAAGTCAAAGTGCCTGCGTTGAATAAGTTAGTCAACATATTCGCATTATCAGGCAAATTTGTTTTATCTGTAATACTCACAAACTGAAAAAGAGAAGCGTCCCATTCCATAGTGTACTGGAAGGCATCAATTTTGGTGAAATTTTTCACCGCTACATCTATGCCTACCACATCGCCAACATTCGGTGTAATGCTACTGGGTGACATAAAGAAAGTCACCTGTTGTGCTGTTGAGTTTTTTACTGACAGCAAAGCAAGGACTAAGAAAAGCAAGGTGTATAATCTTTTTGTCATTAAAGATTGGAGTTTGGGAATGATAGAATATTTGTTTCTGTATGTGAGCAAATCACTCATGCTCTGGATTATATTTTGTAAATTTTTCAAAATCAGTTTTTTAATTTATTTATGCTTTTAAATCTTTTATTTTTTCTATTTTTTTATAACTTATTGATTATCAACAAGTTACAGAATTATCAATTATCGTCATCAACTAAATTAAATCTTTGTGAATGTTCTACTAATAAATCCTTTTTTGGTTTGAATACCATAGACGTACATACCTCGTGCAAGCACCCCCTCAGTATTTAGCTCAAAATTTTGGTCACCCGCCCCTACTCTTTTCTTTTCAGAAAACATGAGCTTACCAACCATATCATAAACCGTGAGCGTCACCTCATCATCTTCTTTTATGGTAAAAGGAAATAAAACTTTATTGTTGGCGGGATTGGGTTGGCTTTGTTGCAATTGTGCATACCCCTCAGTATCTGAGACGTTTCCGACAGCATTTGTGCCGCTGTTCACCATTATCGCACCGTTTTGGACGGTTAAGGGAATGGCACCCACGCTTGGTGTGTTATCAAAGGCTTTTGGATTTGAAAATGTAATGGTACTACTCGTACCTTTTGTACCATTTACTTTAAAATTAACTTTGAAAACAACAATACTGTCTTTTACAACAAACGGTTCAACGCCCGTCCAGAGCAATTTGAGTACGCCCTTCGATACATTCGTTATGCCGAAAGTATCAAAACTGGAAGCTGTAAGATTGAAATTTGTCACTTTTTGGAACGTCAATACTGAGGGATCCCACAAAAGAGAAAATTCAAGACCCGAAATGGTATCACGTGATTTCACTTTGATTTCGGCACTTATCAAATCACCCGTGTTGGCTTTTTGAGTCGGTGCTATCAAAGCAACTTGTCCGTTCAAAGACAAACTTGATACTAAAAAAATGTATAGGATTATAAGTTTTGCCTGCTTCATCGGCGTTTGCTTTTAAATAATTTTCGGTTTACGAGAAAATAAGATTCAATAGAAACTAACTAACAACTAAGAAAAAATATCAAATCAAATAGACATAAACCATTGATTAACAATAAGTTACGACAAACTAATTCTTGATTTCTACAACTTAATTATCAAATATTATATTCACAAAAAAAATGAAAACGGAACAGATGAGTTCCAAACACAGAAGCCTAAGCGATGTTATTCAAACTGAATAAACGCTGAAATGAAGTGCAACTTTTTTCCGACTGATTAAAGGGAAAAATTAAAGGATAGACAATATGCGTTGTCTCGGTTTGCAATTGTTGCTTATAGTTCATAGGATACTGGTTTTTGGAACAAAAAAAATTATATTTGTTCTTTATTATTGTGCAAATCTAAGTGCTTTTTGTGATTCGTATATACTCTTTTTAGGGTATTTTTGTAAATACAAGCATTTTTACCCTAAATCAGCTACGTTTTTTATGACGTTTTTTATAAAAAAATGACCCCCTCAGTATTTTACCGAGCGGGTCATTTTTTTCGCAATATTTTGATTATCAATTATTTATACAGATAAATTTTCAATAATTCCTTTATTGTCCCTTAAAAATTCAACTATAATCTAATTTTAAATTTTTAATTCTTAATTCCTTTTAAGCCGCCTTCAATTTAACCAATTTTGACTTACTTAATTTCTCACGGGCATAAGAACGAGTCACTTCAAACTCACGAATGTCCTCAAAAGACGGAATTTCAAACATCAAATCTGTCATAATCGCCTCACAAATTGACCTCAAACCACGTGCACCCAACTCATATTCCATCGCCGTTTGAGCAATAAATTCGAGGGCATTGGGTGTGAAAGTCA
>JAYTMW010000684.1:0-2057 GCA_043728105.1 Saprospiraceae bacterium
ATTTGACCAATAGAAAAAATGTTGTGCATCGTGCCACTAATCCAAATGGTAGCATCATCTTTCATTTTATCACGCACTAACGAAAGCCACTTTCTGTTAAAATCATTCACATAATCAAACCCTTCCGATTTATCCCAAGTGCCTTTATTGACACTAACGATTTGACCGCTTTGTATCGAAAGACCACCATTTGATAAACAAATTGTAATGATGAAAACTATGTCTAATTCAAACATAGAAAATTTAGTGATAAATAGTAATTAATTTTATAATTACTTGAAAATGATCATGTTACACTTGTTTATTTGAAAGTTTGATCTAATATTTGCAAAAAAATAATAGATGAATACTTCTTTTGAGCGTTGCGAAAATACCAAAGTTGAATGGCTTACACCCCCAGAATTAGTCAAAAAATTAGGACATTTTGATTTAGACCCTTGTTGTCCTGTTAATCCCCCATTCCTACACGCAGAACATAATTTCACTGTTGAAGATGACGGTTTAGAAAAAGATTGGTTTGGTAGGGTTTTTTGTAATCCTCCGTATGGGAGAGGAATGGATTTATGGATTGAGAAATTAAAAAATTATGGAAATGGTATTACCTTAATTTTTGCAAGAACTGAAACAAAATGCTTTTTTGAACATATTTGGAATGATGCAGATGCAATTCTATTTGTTAAAGGCAGAGTGAAATTTTATCATGTCTCAGGAGTTCAAGGTGGAACATCAGGAGCTCCAAGTGTATTTATTGCTTATGGTAAAGAAAATGCGTTAGCCCTTCAAAATAGTGGTATAAAAGGAAGATTCATCAATTTGAAGTCATAGAATTTCAAATAGTTCAAACTCTGCCACATTAAATTGAGCATCAATAATCCAATCATTTTCAATCAATAATTTTTTCAATGCATCATTTTCATTAACAACATCTTTAACTATGCCCATGACTTGCATATTGTTTACTTTGAATGAAGGATTGGGGGCTTCCGTTTTACCTTCATGGGTTATAATTATATATGATTTCATAAGATTACCTTTTTGTAATTTCCACCACCTGTGAATTCAAGAAGTCCTTTATCTCTTAAAAATTGTAATTGCTGACGTATTTTATCCTTAATACGATTGTTATTGGGATACTTAACTTTTAGTTGATTTTCAAAAGCGTATACTTGTTTAAGCGTAAAATTATTATCTTGAATTTTATCAACACACTTCATAATATCAATAATCCAACCTCTTGAATCTAACTTTTGACCCCTTAAAAATGAAGTGCTTTGTAGTTTGACTTCTACCTTATTTTTTGGAATTTCTACTGAATCCTTAACAATAAATATCCTTCCACTTTCTGGAATTTTTGATATATCAATGTTGCAACCAATCCAGCCAGCTCTTTTTGCAGTTTCAGGTAATGGTTTCCGTTCAATGATAATATCGGGTGTAAAATAGTGCTTTGGAATCATCAAAAAATTACACACACTCAAATTCGCCTTATTATAGTTCAAGAAGAAAAAATTTGGATTATTTATTGAATTTATTCTTTCAATCATTTTAGAATATGCTCCATCTGAAATTTTATTTCCTAATTTATTGCCTGCTTTACCTTTCAATTCATATTCTTCTGAACAATTTTTACAGAAAAAATCCGCTACTGGTCTATTATTTTCAAATTCGGATAAGTGAAAATAACCACAATTCGGACAAAATGAATTTTCCTTTACCCAGCTTTCAGTAAGAACTCTTGCAATTTGAGCATTACTTTTATATCCATTTGCTTTTCTAACGTCAAAGTTTAAATTCATAGTGATTATTAAAATCCTAAAAATGATTGAAAAATAGTAATGTATAAAATAATATTTTAACTTTTGTGAAGTAGTTTAAACAAAGCAAACAGGCTTTGAAGAAGTCTAATCTATAAATATTGATTCAATGTACGTAAATTTCGATTTTGTAATATCAAGAGGCAATACTTTCTCAATTTCTCCAATTAATTGTGTTTTCCCTCCTGCCCATTTGAGAAATGGTTTTGCAATTTTTTCAGCCATCTAATTTTTTATAATGTT
>JAYTMW010000685.1:0-11242 GCA_043728105.1 Saprospiraceae bacterium
AGTTTCTCCCACATCATATTCACTTTCCCATTTTTGATGTCAAAAGTTAACCGTTCGGTCATTTCTTTAGATGCCTCACTTTTCACTTTCACCCGCAAAACATCATCCTTCTCACTGTAATCATAAGAACCCCATTGATCAGATTTTTTGTTGAAAATGATAGTCCATTCTTTTTCAGTGGGTATGGTAAAAAGGGCGTATTTACCCGCTTTTAGGGTCTGACCTTCCACTTTTATGTCTTTGTCCGTTTCAAAAACAGTCGCATTGTTGGCACCCGTGCGCCATACCTTAGCAAATGGCACCAAATCTCCCCAGATTTTGCGTCCTTTCACAGCGGGTTGCCCATAGCTGATGTTTACATTGGCAGAGCCTATTTTAGCGGTTGCTTTTGCGGGCGGACTTGCCACCGCTTTTTTGTCATTTTGAGAAAATGCGTTATTGGTTAACAACAATAAAACCAAAGAGGTCAATAGAATCGAAATTTTCTTTTTCATTTTAATTTTTTTTAAATTCATTAAATAATAAGGCGTAAACTACGTATAAATAAAAACGATTGAACTATGTTTAAACTGTATTTAGATAAATTTAACATTTTTAAGGCTTCCTCGAATCCTTTATTCTCATTCTTAAAACATACTTTTGCGGCGTTTGTTCTAATCTTTTTCATTCAATTTAATCATTTATGAAAATTACACACGCACCTTTTTCCCAATTTCCGATGCTCTCAAAAATGGATTTGGCTTATGCACAACGTGACGCTTCGCTTGCCCCTTTTTACGTGTATGAACCCAACATGGAGTCGTTTAAAAAAGTGATTTTAGACAAAAGTAATGACTCAATTGATAGAAAAACCCTTGTTTCGGCTCTAAAAAGGCAATATAAGTCGTTGAATACTGAGGGGGTCGTCTCTCAAAATATTGTGTCACTTTTGGATGAAAAAACTTATACCGTCACCACTGCCCACCAACCATCTTTAATGACTGGGCCGTTGTTTTTTATCTATAAAATTTTTTCGACAATTAACCTTTCTCGGCAGTTAAAAACGACTTATCCTGAATATAATTTTGTACCCATTTTCGTCATCGGTGGCGAAGATCATGACTTTGAAGAAGTGAACTCCATCAATATGTTCAACAAAAAAATTGCTTGGGAAAACGCCGAAAAGGGCGCAGTCGGCATGATGAAAACCGCTACTCTATCAGCCGTTTTAAGGGAGCTAAAAAGCGTGTTGGGTGATAGCTCGAACGCTCAAGCTATTTTTAATATAATTGAAAAAAATTATACACAACACGCTGTATATCAAGACGCTACGCAAGGTTTGCTCAATGATTTATTCGGAAAATATGGTTTAGTGGTGCTTAACATGAATGATTCGGAGCTAAAAAGACTCTTCATTCCATTCATAAAAAAGGAAATAACGGAACAAATTTCTAAGCCATTGGTCGAAAAAGCCCAGCGTTCTTTAAACGATTTAGGCTTCAAATCTCAAGCATTTCCACGAGACATTAACCTCTTTTATTTGAGAGAAAACATGCGTGAGCGCATCGTGTATGAGGATGGTATTTACAAGGTTTTGAACACCGATTATCAATGGGATTCTTTAGACAGTATTTTAAAAGAAGTGGAGGAGGCCCCTCAGTATTTTAGCCCAAATGTGGTTATGAGACCACTTTATCAAGAGCTTGTTTTACCTAATTTGGCGTACATTGGCGGTGGCGGCGAATTGGCATATTGGCTCGAAAGACGAGAACAATTTGCCGCTTTTGGGGTCAATTTTCCGATGCTCATTCGGCGCAATTCTGTGATGTGGATTGACAAGGGCAGTAATGACAAAATGGCAAAATTAAATTTGGCGTGGCAATCGTTAACCCTTGATACTGAACAAGTTATAAAAGATTTTTTAAGTAAAAATGCGAGTGACCCCCTCAGTATGGAGACCGAAAAAGGGCAGTTACGCAGCCTTTTTGAAGTCGTTTTAGCCAAAGCAAAAGCCGTGGATGCGACGCTTGAAAAATCCGTTTTGGCAGAGTCCGCAAAGGTGATTCAGAGCCTCGAAATTATTGAGTCAAAACTCATGAAAGCTGAAAAACAAAAGAACGAAACTACTTTAAATCAAATCAGACAATTGGCTCAAAAGTTTTTCCCCAACGGTGGTTTACAAGAGCGTTCTGATAATTTTTTACCTTATTATCTGAAACATGGTGAAGCCTTTTTTGATGTTTTAATCGAAAATCTAAATCCTTTGACAGAAGGTTTTGTCGTAATTGAGGAATAATATTAGGTTCATGTAATAAGTAACGACTAATTCTACTTTGGCACTCTACACTCACTGTTTTATGCTGCGCATAAAAGGCGTTCATAAGGGTGGTTTTTTGGGATTGATTTAATTTTTGAATAGTAAAATTTCCAATTTTACTATTCAAAAATTAAATCAATCCATTTAGTCCTTTTCTGTAGGGTAAAGTGCCAAAGTGGAACTAAGACCAAAATTAATTAATTTCAAACTTAACTTCACTCACTTTTTGAGCAACGCCTTTACTTTTGGGTTCAAACCAAAGCTCCAAAGTCCAATTACCTTTTTCAAAAATGCCCCTTGATTTATCGCCAATGCCTTTGTCAAGACCGAGCGTTTCTTTATCGCTGTTGAGCTCCCATGAGTGGGTAAAGACATACTTTTTGTTATCCGAACCCGTAAAAGTACCACTCGAATTATCCATGCGTTGCACCAAACCTCCCAAGCGATAGATGGCATAAAGTTGACCCCTCAGTATTTGCTTGTTTTTGGCGACATTATTTGTAGCTGTTCCTCTAAAAGACAGATAGCGAATGTCCGTTTTCTTGAAAGGTGGTTTGGCTTTCAGCACCGAACCATTGGCCGCCTCATTGACGACGGTAAAAGAGGCCATTTCCAAAGGCTTATTCAAGGCTTTTTGACGTAAAACATCGGCATCGGCTTGTTTTTTTATTCTTTGCTGCAAAGTATCTTTTGCCTGAACCAAACTTTTATTGATGGTCTCCAATGAGTCAATGGATTTCAATAAGGCTTCGCTGTGGGTCTTTTCGTTAGACAATTCTTTAATCAAACGATTGTTTTCGGAAAATAAATGGGCTCGTTCGCTCTCGTTTTGAGGGTTTCGACAAGCAATCACACTCATTAATAATGTGATAAAGAATAATAGTGAAATTTTAAACCTCATTTGTAATAAAGGATGGTTAGATATTGAATTATGATAAAATAAATGTTAAAAATACCATTCTCTAAAATGGCACGTGGATTCAATTTTGTAACAATGATACTGTAACTCGATGAGCAAAACTCATTAAAATAAACCGAAATAAAAATTTTATTAAAAAATTCATTTTAACTAAATCTTACATTTTATGAAATTCCAATTCTCTATGTTATCTCTTGTTGCTGCTTTGTTGTTTGCAAACATTTCTTTCGCAACTACCATTAACCCAGCCAATGAAGAACTTCCGACTAACACAAAAGTAGAAATTAAAGGGTCAGAAATAGAAAAAGCACTTGTTATTGAGTTTTCAAACATAAAAGAAGAAGACGTGACCATCTCAATTATGAATGAGGAGGGCGCAACAGTTCACACGGACAAAGCAAAAAGCATCAAAGCATTTAATAAAAAATTCAATTTGGCTAATTTAGAAAAAGGAGAATATACTTTGAAGGTAATCCTTGAGCATTGCAAAATTACGCAAGTTTTTGAGGTGACCAAAAAAGGCATCATTGTTAAAGAAAACAATAGAAAAGAGGTCTATTCACCCATCATAAAAGAAGAAAATGGTAAATTTGACATCACTATTCCAACTATAAAAAACAAATGCAATATTCTGGTTTTGGATTCAAACGGTTCAACTGTTTTCGAGGAAGTTCAAAAAGGCTTGACTCAATTGAATAAGCGTTATAATATGTCTAATTTGGCAAAAGGTGAATATTTACTACAAATTTCAATTGATGGTGAAACGTATTATCACAACTTTACTCATTAGAGAAAAAACTTCTCAAGCACGCCTTTTGTGCGCAGCACAAAACAGTGTGTAGAGTGCCAAAGTAGAATTAGTACCTTTCAGTCCGAGTAAAACGCCAAAGTAGAAGTAGAAGTAGAAGTATAAGTATAAGTATAAGTAGAAATAGAAATAAAAAAAATAAGTTTAAAGATAAGTTACTAAACTGCTAAAAGCCTGTCGATATTCATCGGCAGGCTTTTTTGTGTTCTTGTTTTAACATATTTATAGAAAATTTGGAAAATGACGCATATTCAAAAATATTGATAAAATGGATTGTATTCAAAAAAAATATAACCCTTGCGTCTCTAATGAACGGGCAAAAAAAAGGGAGGTTTGAGTTATATTGTTCTTGCACACACAAATAAAAGTCGAAAACAGGAAACAAAATTTAGGTTAAAATTTTAAACCATTTTCCGAATTAAAACAAAGAATTAAATCGCAACGCCATACATTATGTCTAAATGACTTCTGCAACACCGCCAGCCTTGTTTCTTAAATCAAAGTAAGACTAACTTTGCACCATCGAATTGCTTCAAAAACACATTGATTCGTATTACTATAGGAATGAAACAGAAATAAATTCCACCATTTATAAGATTCTTTTTACGATTAAGTCATTCTATTTTTAAAGCAATATAGCCCGATATTACTTGAAAAATATAATGACTTAATCAAAAAAATAATTCTCCTAAATGGAGGACTTTATTTCTGTTTCATTCCTTATTATCACCTGATTGTTTAATTAAATTTTTAAAAATGAAAGCAAAATTGTTTTTATCAATGCTCTTGGCAGCGTTTCTATTTGGTCAAACGGCTTTTGCCTCAACCCCAAATATTGAAGACGAAGATGCCATCACCAAAGTGGAAGTGAAAGGTTCAGTTGACGGTAAAATGTTGATTGTCGATCTTTCAAATTTACAAAATGACAATGTTTCGGTCTCTATTTTAGATGATGATGAACATGTTCTTTATTCAGAAACCGCCTCTGATGTCGAAAAATTCACGAAAAAATTCAATTTGTGGAAATTAGAGGAAGGCAAGTACACGCTAAAAGTGGTGCAAAACAAATTCAGAACCATCCAGCCTTTTGAAGTGACGGCAAAAAACGTTATTGTAAATGAAAGCTCAAAAAAGGTAAATTTTGAGCCTATTTTCAAATTCAAGGAAAGTAAATTGGAGGTTCTTGTCCCTTTGAGTGAAAGTACCGTTTACATCTCGATTTTGGATAAAAGCGGTAACGTATTATTTGAAGAAAAAAATGAAAATGCGCCGTCTTTCCGTAAAAAATATGATTTGAAAAATTTGCCAAAAGGTGAATATTTAGTGGAAGTTGCATTTGAAGGTGAGTCTTTTTACTACAATATTAAGCAATAACCCGATTGTAATTTTTTGAAGTAAAAGCCTGTTGATTGAGTTCAACAGGCTTTCTTTTTTTATTTGTACCTATTTAAATAAAAAGGTTTTTTTTGAAAACACATAGGCATATAGGGCACAAAGTATTACATAACACATTAGATATTGAGATTTTGTGTATAATACTATGTGTCCTATTTGCCTATGTGGTACAAGCAAAATGACCTATTTATTGTTACTCGATACATGTTTTTTTTCTTTTTACTTTTCTCCATTTTCTATTCAAAATACTGAGGGGTGTCAAAATTTCCAATCCAACCGCAACGCCACATTGCGAGGTGCTTCCAAATAAGCGGGGCGATATGCGTATTCACTGTTAAAGGCATTTGCCACAATCAGCGATATTTTCACCTTTTCAACGGGGCGATACGCAGCCCTCAAATCTACTAAAGTGAAACCATTGGGGTGCAATTTTCTGAATTTCGTGAACCCAATAAACGGTCTCAACTGATCAATGAAACTAAGGGCTTCATCGGGTGCTAAAATCCTATCTACTGACTCCATAAAACTATTATACTGAACAGAAACACCAAAACTAATGGATTTATACGCCAATTCAGTGTCAAATTTGAAATTGTGCTTGTAACGATATTTCAACACATTGTAATTGGCGGAAGCGGAAAGCGTATCTTTGGGCGAAAAATTACGGTATTGAGGGTCAATATACGTATAACCAATCAATACTGAGGGGGTCACTTCTCCAATCTTTCCTTGCCCCGCCACACTCACTTCAAAGCCTTTTATGTCCGTGTTACCAATGTTTATGGATTGAAAATTAAAAGGACTGCCAGCCCGAGCTAAAACAGAATTTAATTGAAATTCCATCATGTTAGTGTATTGCGACCAAAAAATAGCTCCGTCGAAAAAGCCATTGAAAGAACCAATATTAAACCCTTGTTTCACGCCCAACTCAGCCGTAAAACCATTCTCGGAGGTTAAAACAGGATTCGGTTTTATTTTCAATCCACCCGCATTTGTCGAAATAAACAATTCTGCAATGGTCGGAAAACGATAACCTTGCCCCCACGAACCCCTCAAAAAAGTAAAATCAGCCACTTGATAATTCGCACCCACTCGAAAAACCGGTCTCGATTCTTGAAATTCTCCATTGGTTGGAGAGACATAAATACTGTCTTTGTTGATGTCGGGTGAAAGGTTAAATCGAACCATTTTAGGTCCATTTATTGTATTTTGCTCATATCGCATACCCAACGAAAGGTTCAATTTTCCAAATTTTGCGTCCGCCTGAGCGTAACCCGCAAGATTAAGCGCACTAAAAATGGTGTCACCATAAAGTTGAGCACTCGTATTAGATGTCGTAGCAACCGCCCCAGCCGTGAGGGTCACTAACCCCATTTTTCTTTGAAATTGATATTCGCCATAATACAGATTTGAGCGATTCGACTGATTGTTATTCATAGAATTGTCCACCCTATAATAACGGGTGAGGATTTTGTGACGATTGCCGAAATTGTCAAAATAAGTTATGCTTGGGTCAATGGTAAAACGCACTTTATCGCTTTCCGTAAATGTGCCAATTGAGCCGATGTAAGCACTATCTTGATGGTCTTTCCAATAAAAAAAGTTTTGACTCGCTCCTTTATTGTAGTTCGCTGTGATGCCGATGGTCAACTTATCTGTGATGCGATAGCGGGTGTTGAGGTTAAAACGACCATATTTTTCGAAACAATCCTTCAAAAAACTACTTTGATTGAAATAAAATAAAGAAGTTGCTAAATCAAATTTTCCAAATTTCTGTTTGTGTCCAATCGAAAAAGTGCCATCGTAAGGCGACGCAGACCACCATTTTTTTCGCTCATCGTTGGGTGTTAAATAAGAAGTATATTGAGTAGAAATATTGGTTTCAGGCTTAGATTTGGCATAACCAGTTCTAATATTAATGATGCCATTCATCGCCGACGAACCATAAAGAGCCGAAGCCGCACCCTTCACAATTTCAACCTGTTCGATGTTTTCAACGGGAAAATCCTTCCAATTCGTAAGCCCCGCATCGGATTGAAGGGCAGGAATATCATCCATCAAAACCAAAACACGACTACCCGCCCCATAGCTCCAACCCGCTCCGCCCCTAATATTGGGTTGTCCATCAATAATATTCACACCCGGAATTTTTTGCAAAACATCATCGAGCTTTCGAGTATTTACACTTTCTATCAGTTTGGGACTCAAAACATCCATCGAAACCGTCACTTCACTAAGGGGTTTTTCAAATTTGCCCGCCGTTATGGTCGTAATGTTTAAGAGTGTTGATTTTTCGGTCAAAGCTAAGTCAAAGTTTTCATACACATTGTTCGTAAAAATCTCTTGTTTACTAAACGGATTAAATCCTACATAGCTCACTTCAATGTTCGTCAAGCCGCTTTTTTCAAGTTTAATTGAATAAAAACCATCATCATTGGTTATCGTTTTTTGAGTGCCGATAATGACAGTAGCACCAATCAAACTTTCTTTGGTTTGCTCATTTATCACCTTACCTGAAATATCTACTTGAGCGAAAACAAAAGATTGGATAAATAATGTTTGAAGAATCAATAAAAATCTTATTTTCATAGTCGTTTTTTAAAATTAAAGAAATAAACAATGTATTTTTCAGATATTTGCATTTAAACCTACAATTTAGGTTTAAAGATATAAAAAGGTTTGAATCGGTAATGCCCCCCTCAGTATTTAGTGCGTTTTGAGATTAAAAATCAACAATTAATGGATATTTAATGTTCGATTAACACTTTTTCTTTTTTTTTGTTTTTTTAAGATTGCTTTGTATCAACAATTCCATATACAAGACATAAAACACGAATTACACAAATAAAAAATCGAATTTATCTAATTTTGCAATTCTAAATTGGTGTTATTCGGCTTAAATTTGTCTAATTCGTGTTAAATACGGAATTGCTGGCTTTGCATTTATAATATTCGTAAACAATTGAAAATCAATATTTTACACAATATTTTTTTTCAATATTCATCTCTTAATACAAAAGATAAAAACAATTTATATGACCGTAAGAATTTACCCAAATTACGATGCTCTATCAAAAATTGCCGCTAATTTAATCATAGATTATCTTATAAAAAAGCCAAGAAGTTTAGTCTGTATCGCATCGGGAGATACCCCCAAGGGCGTATGCAAACATCTGGTTGACGCAGTTCAAAAAAAGCAAATTGATATTTCAGAAACCACATTTATTGGGCTCGATGAATGGGTTGGTATGGATGAAAATGATAAAGGCTCGTGCAAGTTTTTAGTGTACGAAAATTTGTTTAGACCCCTCAGTATTGATGCCTCAAAAATCAAATATTTCGACGCAAAATCGACTAATTTACAAGAAGAATGTGATAAAATAAATGAATATATAGCTCAAAATGGAGGGCTCGACATCATGCTCGTAGGCGTAGGCATGAACGGACATATTGCGCTCAATGAGCCAAACACGCCTTTCTCAACCTATGCCCACGTATCGCAGTTAGAAGAAGTTACGAAACAAGTTGGACAAAAATATTTTACTCAAAAAACAGCTTTGACCGAAGGAATTACATTAGGTTTGAGACATTTCAGCGAAGCCAAATTTCCGATTCTAATGGCAAGTGGTTCTAAAAAATCGTCCATAATGTACGATGCTTTAACGAATGAGGTGACAGAGACCTTGCCCGCAAGCATTGTTCAGATAATCGAACAAAGTTTGGTTCTTTTGGATAAAAATGCTGGAGATGCGTTAATTGCATAAAAAAAAATGCCATTCCAAAACAGGAACGGCATAAACATTACCATGAAAATAATTAACCAAACTATAAGTAAATATTCAAAAACAATGCCTATTTGTTTTTATTTGCAGCGTGTAATTAAATTTTAATCATAATTTTAAAAAACTTTACCAGAATAACCAATTTTAATTTCAATAAAACATGTTACAAACTTCTTTTAAGATGAACAAAGTATTCAGTTTTGCTGCCATTATCCTCATTTTGGGCATACCCCTCAGTATTTTTTGGAATAGTTGCAAAACTCCCATAATTGCAGGAAAACCTACATCACCTACATCACCTACATCACCTTCTGCAATTACGACAAAAAGCGTACTGCCTTTCGCTCAATATGATGCCCACAAAACGGTTATTGCCGACTCGGCAGTCGTTTCTACGGCGCATCCTTTAGCATCAAAAGTGGGTTTAGACATACTCAAGCAAGGCGGCAATGCCGTTGATGCAGCCATAGCTGTTCAATTTGCGTTAGCGGTTGTTTATCCACGGGCAGGTAATATTGGCGGTGGTGGATTTTTGGTCTATCGAAGCGGCGATGGCAAAGAACTTTCTACCCTCGATTATCGTGAAAAAGCACCTTTGGCGGGTCATCGTGACATGTATTTGGACGCAAAAGGCAACGTTGTGCCGGGCATGAGCCAAAAAGGAGCGTCAGCATCTGGTGTTCCAGGCACAGTCAATGGGTGCTATTCTATGTTTTTGAAATATTCTAAATTAAAAGATTGGAAAAAACTTTTACAACCATCCATTGATTTTGCCGAGAACGGTTTTGCCATCACTGATTTGGAAGCAAGAAGATTGAACACCAGTAAAAGAGATTTTATTGATCATAATTCGATGCCGACCGTTTTGGTTAAAAAAGACACCTTGGATTGGAACAAAGGCGATCTTTTAATTCAAAAAGAACTTGCTCACACTTTAACATTGATAAGAGATAAAAATGTGGCGGGTTTTTATGAAGGCGAAACAGCCAATAAAATTGTGGGTGAAATGAAACGAGGCAAAGGTCTCATCACACTTGAAGATTTAAAAAAATATAAATCCGTTTGGCGAAAGCCTTTGATTGGTAATTATAAAGGGCACGATATAATAACCATGCCACCGCCTTCAAGTGGTGGAATCGCCATGCTCCAACTTTTTGGCATCATGGAAAACTACCCCCTCAGTAATTACGGCTTTCACACACCCGAATCCATCCATTTAATAGTCGAGGCTGAACGTCGGGTTTATGCCGACCGTTCTGAACATTTGGGCGATGCCGATTTTTATCCAGTTCAAGTTAAGAAATTATTGAATAAAGATTATTTAAAAAAACGCTTTGAAGATTTCAACCCAAAACAAGCCACGCCAAGCAAAAACATAACGCCTGGCAACTTGGCAGCCGTGAGTGAGCAAACTACCCACTTTTGCATCGTGGATGCGGAGGGAACAGCCGTTTCTGTCACCACCACTTTGAATGATAACTATGGTTGCAAAACCGTAGTGGGTGGCGCAGGTTTTTTGCTCAACAATGAGATGGATGATTTCAGTTCTAAACCGGGTGTGCCCAATCTTTATGGCGCAATCGGTGGTGAAGCAAACTCAATTCAACCACAAAAAAGGCCCCTCAGTAGCATGACCCCAACCATCGTGACAAAGAATGGAAAATTGTTTATGGTTGTCGGAACGCCGGGCGGAACTACCATTATAACGTCTGTTTTTCAAACAATTACGAATGTGATTGATTTTAAAATGAGTGGTACAGAAGCCACTCACGCACGCCGTTTCCACAGTCAATGGGCACCTGATATACTTTTTATCGAAAAAAATACGTTCACTCCTGAACTGATTGAAACGCTTACAAAAATGGGTCATAAAGTGCAAGAACGCTATCATTTGGGCTTAGTTGAGACCATTTTAGTGCGCTCAGATAAAAAATTAGAAGGCGTAGCGGATGATAGAGGTGACGACGATGCAGTGGGTTATTAACAAAAATATCAATCGGACGATTGAAATAACCTTAAACTAAGGGCGATTTCAACCGTCC
>JAYTMW010000686.1:0-4022 GCA_043728105.1 Saprospiraceae bacterium
ACATCGTTGATAAGAACCAATAGATTATTCGTCGCAAATTGAAGATGTTGGATAGAATCTTTTTGGTCACGACGTGGGCGACTGCTCATAAGCGATTGTGCTAAACCAACAATTTCGTTCAACGGATTGCGCATACGAGTAGTCACGCTTGCCAAATAATGGTCTTTGCTGAAAAGCGATTTTTGAGAGTTTTCACGCTCCGAAATTTCGTGAACCAATTGATCATTCAAATGGTCGAGTTTGCCATTTTTCTCTTTCAATTCAAGATTGGTGACATTCATCTCGATATTTTTACGAGCAATTTCTCCGTTTTGAGACTGAATTGTCTCGTTCATCACGGTTAGTTTTTCGTTATCCGCTTTTTTCTGTTTGTAGTTTTTATAAACAAAATATAAAGCAATGAAGCCCAATAAAACCACACCAATCAATAACCAACGAATCATTTGCTCCGTGGAGCGTTGCTCAGACATGGTTGCCAATTGACGATTTTTATCTTTTACAGCATATTCTGATTCATATTTTGTCGTCAATTCGAGTAAAGATTCGGCTTTTTGACGGTTGAAAAGTTGATCTTTACTTGCGTCAAAAGCTTGTGCCATTGTGTATGCCTTAGGATAATTACCCATTTCAGCAAAACTCAATGAGATAGATTTCAGAATTTCAGGCACGCCTGGTTCAACAGCCGTTCCTTTCAATAACTCAGCACTTTTATCAAAATAGCTTTCGGCTTGACCTCTATTTCCTTGAGCCAAAGACAGTTTTCCACTTAAATGATAAGATTCAGCAATGCCCAATTTATGGTCAATTTGTTGAAAAGCTGCCAAGGCATTATTGACATTTTCAATAGCTAACTCATTGTCATTGACTGTATTATATATTTTAGAAAGATTTAAGTAATCGTTTCCAATGCCTACAATATCATTCAAATTACGGTGAAAATTTAAAGAAGCGTTGAAATAAGTCATTGCTCCGTCGTTGTCGCCAAGGTCAGTTACAACCTTACCGAGATAACTTGCAATACCCGCCGCTTTTTTCAAATCTTGCACTTCTTCTGCCCAAATTCGTAAGGCAGTATCGTAATGCTCTTTGGCTGTGCCATAAGTTTTTTTAGCGAGATTTAAATCACCTAAATTACGGTGGGTTTCAGCTAAGGCAGCTTTATCGCCATTGTTTTTGAGCAACTCTAAAGCTGATTGATAATTGGTGAGCGCATTTTCTTCATTTTTTTGAAGAAAGAAAATTTTACCAATATGGTTTTTAGCGATAGCAACACCACTTGGATTGTTCAAACCATCTTTAATTTTCAAAGACTGCACAAAGAAATTCATGGCGTTGGTGTAGTCAAAACGGGCTTGTGCTAATAGACCTAAATTGTCCATTGCATCTGCTTTGCCCGCTGCCAATGATTTTAGAGTAGCCATCTCAATTGCTTTTTGAACAACACCATCAGCTTCGTTGAGGAGCTTTTCTTCAATCAAATCAGATGCTAATTTGTTCAAACTTTTAACCTTGGCTTCATCATTTTGATTGGAAGTTAAGATTGTAGCGGTTTTGTCGGTTTGTGCTGTTAAGCTAACAAAGCACAATAGGGCATAAATAAACGTAATAATTCTTCTTTCCATAGTAATCGAAATTTAACCTAAATAGAGTACATAATAGATAGAATATTACGAAAAATGTGCCTAACTGTTTCATTTACGTCTTTTTGTGAAATTAAATTACATAAATATTAAAAAAAAAGCTACCCCTCAGTATTTGGGATAGCTTTTTGACTTTAGCTTCAATGAATATCTAAATTCATTTCACTCTTTTCTTCCGCTTCGGTCAAATAAATTGGCACTGCCTTGTTGGGTACACATCACAACCACGTCTTGTATGTTGACATGTTCTGGGCGACTGGCAATATAATATATGGTCTCAGCCACATCTGTAGCCTTTAAAGGTTGAATATCATCATAAATTTTTGCTTTTTCAGCATCGCCATGAAAACGAACAAGCGCAAATTCTGTTTCTTCAACCATGCCCGGTGCAACTTGACTCACACGTATATTGTACTTGTATAGGTCGGCACGAATGGCACGGGTGAGCGCATCAACAGCGTGTTTGCTGGCTATATAAACGTTACCATTTGGATAAACTTCTTTGCCCGCAATGGAACTCACGTTAATAATGTGTCCACTTTTGCGATTGACCATGTGTGGTGCAATGGCACGAGTCATATAAAGTAATCCTTTTATATTGGTGTCAATCATTAATTCCCAATCAGCAATATCGCCTTCGTGGATTGGTGCTAAACCACTTGCCAAACCTGCATTGTTGATTAGAATATCAATGTTTCTGAATTCCTCACTCAATGATTCAATCGCATATTTGACCGCTTCAACATTACGCACGTCAAAATTTAATATTTCTATTTTATTTTTATAATCTTCTTCAAAAACAGCTTTCACGGCTTCGAGACGGTCAAAACGGCGACCCGTGAGAATGAGCCTGAATCCGTTTTTTGCAAAAATTTCTGCTGTGGCTCGTCCTATGCCCGATGTTGCGCCTGTAATTAGGACTACTTTGCCGTTATCATTGACAGTTGCAGCGGGTTCTTCTACTTCAAATTTGAAAATATCATCATTTATTTTGGTTTTGAAGGCAGCATTGCTCTCCGAAGCCTTCAAATAAAAATGTGCGGCGTTTGCTTTATCACCTGTTTCATAAAATGCCTTTGCTAATTCAAAAGAAGCATGAGCATGATTAGGGTCTAAGTTTACAGCTTTTTGTAGATATTCTATGCCTGTTTCAAAGTTGCCATTTTGCTCCATATCGAGCATTGCCAACTGATAAAAAGCGTCACTATTTTGCGTATCATGGTGAATGGCATCTTTATAATAACGGTGGGCTTTCCGCTTGTGATTTTTGAAATGTTCATTCACCAAATTACCCAACTTGTAGAAAATACCGGGATACTCTGGATTCAAAAGGCTCACTTTTTCCAAACAATTTAAGCTCAAAAGAAAGTCACCTGATTGCTCGGCTGCGTAAGCCATCATCATGTATGCGTCAACATTTTTACGGTCATCTTCGATCAAGATTTCTAACTGTTCAATCGAATCTTGAAAGCGATTGTTTTGAACTAAAACCTCCGCATATTGGAAACGCAAACTTTGATTTAAAGGGTCTTTTGATAAGGCTTCATGCACTGAAACCAATTCAGATTTTTCGACGACCCCCTCAGTATTTTCTATGATTGAATTTAATTTTATCTCTTTTTTATCACTTAAAACCTCTTTTTCAAACTCAAAACCCTTTGTTTCTTCATTTGAATCATTTGTTTCGTTGAAAATACGACTTACTTCTTGTTTGATTTTTTCCTCATTTTCTATATCTGTTCTGTCGTTTTGACCTTCAATCAAAGGCGTTTTTGTTTCATTTTTTTCAACTGCATGTGAAGCATTTTCAGCCTCCATCATACGCACAAGTTCACCATCTTTTTTATCATTTTCGTTTAAAGAAAAAGATTTAGGTGGCTCTAAATTTGACATTTGATGCAACGTTTCTTCAACCGTTTTATCATCTTCTTTAACCAAGTTTTCAAAAGATTGCATCGGTTTTATAGGCTCGTAAATGGGTGCAATTTTTTCAAACTCTGATTTGCTATCGTTCTTAATTTCTTCAATCAAAGCCTCTAAGGTGCTGGGCTTATCCAAACCTTGTTGGATTAATTCATCAGCATATTGTTGAAACTGTACGTTGGTTTGATGCGCCTCATCTGCTTGTGGCGTTGGTGTTTTGTCTTCAATTTCGGGTTGAGTAGGTTCTTGAAAAATTCTGTTTTGAACCATTGAATAACCTGGGATTGAGTTCAAATCAATATCTGGCGGTGTTGGTTCGTGTTGTTGAAGCGACTCAATTTGAGGTTTATCATCCTTCAAAAGTTCTTCTAAACTCATCCCCTCAGTAAAATGACCATTTCTATATTCTGTTTCAACAACCTCGTGTACGGGTTCTGCTTTAGGCACATTTATAGGATT
>JAYTMW010000687.1:0-1983 GCA_043728105.1 Saprospiraceae bacterium
GTAATCGTTGCCGAATCAATGAACCAAACCCATTTGTGAAAAATACTTGATATGTTGAATCGAAGCAGGGTGGAAACTACTCCTTTCTTATTTTCATAAAAAAAAAATATCTAATCGGCAATACTTGAAAACCTTTTTGGCTTATCAGCACGGATTAATTTTCAGGTATTTGGGTTGTAAAACATTGATTACCAACGTTTTATTCATATAAATAAAAATTATTTAACCATAAAATTAAAAATTATGAAATTTAACTTTTTGTCAAAAATCGCCTGTTTAGGCTTGATTACAGTTGTCTTTTCTTGCAAAAAAGAAGAGCCAGTACAAGAGCAAGAGAACTTAAATGTGTTAAAAATCAAAATTGGCGCAAACACTTTCACATGGTCTGACACGGACGGTGCGGGCGGCGTTGCACCCAAAATTGACACCATTAGACTTGCCCCAAACACCACTTTTGACGTTGAGCTGACGGTTCAAGACGCTTCAAAGTCACCCGTTGTTGACGCTACGCCCGAAATAATTGCGGAGAAAAATGATCATCTTTTTGTGTATAAACCAACGGGTAACTTCACCGTTTCAACGCTTTCAAAAGATGGTAACAGTAAGGATTTCGGTCAGACTGCAAAACTGCAAACAGTAGCGACGAGCAACGGCTCACTTCAAATTATACTGAAGCATTTGCCCGATAAATCAGCTTCTGACCCTTCAAAAACGGGTGAGACGGATTTGGATGTTTTGTTCCCCGTGGTGATAAAATAATTTATAACGTATTGACTTTCAATATCTTAGGCAAAAAATAGCACACCTTTTTAAGGATGTGCTATTTTTTTTAACCGAACTTATCTATTATTTTCCTTGACGTTCATATTTCTTTTTAAACCTATTATACAACTCTTTTTGCTTAGTATTCAAATCAATTTCCTTCCCACGTATGAACGCATGTAGCACTTTTGAAGTCCGCATATCCATCACATCGCCCTCAGTAACAATCAGTGTTGCATCTTTACCAACTTCTAAAGTACCTACTGTTGCATCAATTCCGAGGATTTGAGCTGGTACGGAAGTCATAGCTGCCACCGCATCTTCTTGTGCTAAACCGAAACCACAGGCTTGCCCTGCCATCAAAGGCAAGTTGCGTTGCTGCCAATAACCACCTACGCTAAAAGCAAAAGTAACCCCTGCCGCTTTGAGCATGGCGGGTGTTTTGAAGGGTTGGTCAATGTCATCGTCGTTGCGAGAAGGGAGGTCTTGGGTTTCGCTTATAATAACTGGTATTTTATTATTTTTGAGCAAATCGGTGGTCATCCAACTGTCTTTTCCACCCACAATGACCATTTTACAACCATATTTTTTACCAAAAAGTACCCCCTCAGTAATTTCCTTCAAAGCGTTGGCGTGAACGAAAAGCGTCTTTTTTCCATCAAAAACACCTTTCATGGCATCAAATTTAAGGTTTTTAGGCATGGGATTGTCTTTTTTCACATACGCCTGAGCCTCTTTGAAAAATGCGTCCAACTCCTCTATTTCCTTGTTGTATTTATCATTTTTCTTTTGCGCAAAACCTGCTACGGGGTCAAATCCAAAAGTGTAAACGCTGGGCCAACGAAGGTGCATCCCGCCATCCATTTTGTAAGCGGCATCTTCCCAATTCCAAGCGTCCAACTCCACCACACTCGATTGCCCACTGATGTAACCACCTTCGGGCGTAATTTGAGCCAACAAAACACCGTTGCTACGGACGGTTGGTAAGATTTCAGAATCTGTATTATACGCAATGATGCTACGTACTGAGGGATTCATGTCGCCAATCTCGGCGAGGTCAACAGTAGCCCGTACGCTTTGAACCTCCACCAAACCCAAAGGTGTGTTGGGTGCAATCAAGCCAGGATAAACATGTTTTCCTTTGCCATTGACGGTGCGTTTGTATTTTGCGGGGTCAATTTTGGCTTGTGTGGCATCCACAATGAGCGTGATTTTACCATT
>JAYTMW010000688.1:0-2692 GCA_043728105.1 Saprospiraceae bacterium
GATTATGCGGTGTCATATTTGTCCATTGCCCTTCGCTCATATAACGTCCACGCACGTCTTGATTCACGAAAATATATTTCTCTTTAACCATTGCTTCGGGTCCTACATAAAACCCAAATTCTGTTCCATAAGGACCAACGCTGTAACACGTTCGTTCCATCACAAAGGGATATGTCTTTGTTGCAGAAGCATCTTTGGGCATATAGACTTTGGTGAACAGTTTAATACCATCGCGCATCGGAATTTGAAATTCCATTTTTTCATAGTTCTCTTTTGCCCATGCTCGCATTTGTAAAAACGCATCTATGCCATCATCAGATTCTACTTTCCCAATGATTTCAAGCGCATTTTTACCTTCAAAAGGCTGTTTATTGCTGTTTTGGAATTTAAAAGTGGCGGGAATATCATTTTGAAATGACCATCCGATAGGGCGGAATTTTTCAAAATTGAGGTCTTCAAAACCCGCGTTTTTAAGCTCAATCGTTTGCCATTGTCCTTCTTTTATTTCAACAGACAACTTGAAAGCATCGAAGAAGAAGTGCCCCGAATAAATGCAAGCCGCGCCAATAGATAGGTTTTCTACATCCCCACTCAATGTTCCATTAAGGCTATATGGTTTCCAATTAGGGTCTTTAACCTGATTGTCAAGCGTACTGACAGAACGACCCGGTTTATCCCCTTTTAGTTTTTCACTAAAAAAAAGGACGGCTCCCGCTTTTTTGTCCTCCGACTCAAGACGGGCGGCAGCTTCTAATTTGAATTTTTTACCCGCATAAGCCGATACATTGATGTTTTGCGAGAAGCCCGTCGAATTATCGTTGTTTTGGGCAAAAAGGTCCGTTGTAACAGTTAATAACAATAAAATAAAGAGATTTTTCATAGTAAAATTTTTTATAAATGAAAAATAAGGGTTAAATACTGAGGGGGGGCAGTTTTTATAATTCGTTAACGATTATAAAGTTTGCTGGTAGTTGAATATGTTATAGCCATGATTTGATAGCCCTCACTGCCGCGGACAAAACATAAGTCAAGCGGCGGCTCAAACCACCTTTTTCAAAATTCAGAAAAGGTTTATTCACTTCAGAATTTACTGAGGGGGTCAGTGAAAACGGTTTATCCCATTGGGTCATTTTATCGCGTAAATCAGATTCCACAAGCACTTCCATGGCGTCCCATTCAAAGCGATGCACATCAACTGCTTCGGCTAATTTAGGGTTATCTTTTATTTCATTTTCAAACGCTGTCATTTCTTCAGGACTTAATTCTCCTTTCAAAAAGGATTCTATTTTCTCTAATAATTTATCATTGTCCATATGTATTATTTTGTTATTTTGTTTATCAGATTATTTAAAATCTAAAGCTGCCTTGTATTCAGGGTGATTTTCGATAAAATTTTTAAACTTTTTACGGCATTCGTAAGCGTTTTTTTTAGCTAATTCAGGGCTACTTAACCCCATTTCTTCTGCAATTTCTTCCATTGAATATGATAATTTATAGAGTTTTAGTATTTTTTTACACCGTTCACCAATTTTAGAAAGGATTTCATCAATGATAACACGTTTCTCATTTTCAATAACTCGTGCTTCAATACCTTCGACAGGTTTATCATAATAATAAGACTTCAATTCAATATTTCTACCGTATTTCCGCCTAAGGGATACCCACCGCCACTTGGCAATACTGATAAAATAAGTAGTCCATGCGCTTTCACCTTTAAATTTGCCTTCTCTGATTTGACGATCAAATAATATTAAAGTATCTTGAAAAACATCTTCTGCATCTTGGGTATTGCCTCCATTTTCTACGATATAATGAACGACTGATTTCCTCAATTTTTCATCCTCATATACTTTTTGCAAAGCACTGTTACGAAGAGTACCGGCTTGATGGATAGCAGAAAGTAATTCGGAATTGTTCATTATATAGGCTAACAAATGATTAATGCAAATTTTAATAAAAAAGTGACTATTGCAATCTTATTATTACAAAAATATGGTATTATTCCATCTTCAACAATGATTATTATTGCTTTATAAATCTTCGGAATAGAAATTTACTGAAAATCATAATAAAAACCTTCGTACCTTAATTTTTGTTATAAAATAATTTAATTTAGCTAAAATAATTGCATATGAATAAAATAAAATACAGAATAGAGCGTGTAAGAACAGATACAATTTTTTAAAATTAAGAGAACGAAAAATTCTCAAAAAAAAACAAGCATGAAAAGAATAACATTAACACCAATCTTGTGTATACTTCTTGCTGTATGCACCAACTCCAATCAACTATCAGCTACTACTATTGTCCCGTTTGACAATTATGCTGAAATGGCTCGTGCCGCCAAATCTGTTGTCCTTGCCCGCATGATTCAATTGAGCGAGCTGACTATCGGCAACAATACTTATCAAGTATTTGAATTCGCCGTAGAATCAAACGTCAAGGGTAATCTTGTTCAAAATGCTCGATTTACTTTAAAATCCTTATCATTTAAAACGAGTGATGGCTTGCGGTTCGTTGTTGCTGATGATTTGTCATTTGAAGAAGGGCGTTCATATATGCTGGCTTTAGATGATCATATGGCTGGAATGAAAATCCCTATATTGCTCAATTATGCTATTTTGGAAAAGGTGACACTCAATAACAAAGAGTATTTAGTGCCAACGCCTACGAGTAAAAATGCCATGATGCT